>JBKPMA010000142.1:0-4005 GCA_046731935.1 Acidobacteriota bacterium | reverse complement strand
GGGCTGCAGGGCGTGCGCGTGCGGGTCCGGCACCGGGATATTCAGGCGGACTGAGAGACATGCTCGTTAAGGTGCGGAGAGGTTGACATGGCTCAGATAGGCGTGGTGGTCGTGACGCATGGCCAACTTGCCACCGAACTGCTGAACGCGGCCGAGACCATCGTAGGCGACCTGCCGAATTGCGCGGCCGTATCCATCGGATGGCACGATGACGTCGAACAGGCCCGCACGGAGATTGCGGACACGATCGCCCGCATGAATACCGGGCATGGCGTCATCGTCGCGACAGACATGTTCGGCGGGACACCATCGAACCTCGCGATGACTCTGCTCGAAGAGGGGCGCGTCGAGGTCGTGACCGGAGTGAACCTGCCGATGCTGATCAAGCTGGCGAGCATCCGGGAGGTGGACGACCTGCGCGAGCTGGCGAGGCGCATCCGCGAAGACGGGCGCGGAGCCATCTGGGTCGCCTCGGATCTGCTCCGAGTGGATGCGCCGGCAGGACCATGACGAGCGGCGCGGTCACCGTGACGAACGCGCTGGGGATGCACGCACGTGCGGCGGCTCGCTTCGTCCATACGGCGGCCGCCTTTCAATCGCAGATACGGCTGTCCCGGGGCACACATACCGTGGACGGCAAGAGCATCATGGGCGTGCTGCTGCTGGCGGCCGCCCGCGGCACCATGCTCGAGATCACCGCTGACGGGCCCGACGAAATCAAGGCGGTGGCCGCACTGGTGCAGTTGATCGAATCCGGACTCGGAGAGTGAACATGCAGCGCCTGCAGGGCATTGCGGTTACCGGTGGCGCGGCGGTCGGCCGCGCCGTGCTGCTCGTCCATCGTGGGGAAGCCGTCCGGTTTCCCATCCCGCCCGACCGCGCCGAGAGCGAAATCGCGCGTCTCGCCGCCTCGCGGGCGAGGTCGCGTACGCAGCTCGAACACATCAAGGCCAACATCAGCCGGGGGCCGGGCTCCGAGCTGGCGCCCATCTTCGACGCCCAACTGCTGCTGCTCGACGATCCGATGCTCATCGGGCGCGCCGAGACGCTCGTCCGCACTGAGCTCGTGAACGCGGAATGGGCGGTCCAGCGGGCCTTCGACGAGGTGGAGCAGCTGTTCGACAGCGTCAAGGACCCCTACCTGCGAGAGCGCAAAGGCGATGTCGCGGATGTCGTCGGCCGCATCCGGATGAACCTGCGCCACGGCGCGCGTGCGCGCGATCTGCTGCGCCACATCGATGGACCATTCGTGCTGATCGCCGACGAACTGGCGCCCTCAGTGGCTGCACAGATCGACTGGACCCGGGTGCGCGGCTTCGCCATGGACGCAGGCAGCCGGACCTATCACACGGCGATCCTGGCGCGGTCGCTGCAGATCCCCGCGATCGTCGGTCTGCACGACGCGACGCGCCGTGTAGCCGCCGGCGCGCTCGTCGCTATCGACGGCGCGGACGGCTCGCTCACGATCGACCCCGGGCCAGAGCTCCTGCGCGATCTCGCCCAGCGGCACGACGGGTCGACGGCGGCCGTCACGATTGAGCCGAGACGCGGGCCCGTGGCCACGCGCGACGGCGTGCGCGTCCGCATCGAGGCGAACGTCGACCTGCCCGACGACCTCGCGGTGGCGCGGCGGGAAGGCGCCGAAGGCATCGGACTGTTCCGCTCCGAAGTTCTCGTGGGCAGCGGTCCGGCAGATGAGCTCACCGAAAACCGGCAGTACGAGGCGTACCGGCGCCTCGTCGAAGGCATGGCGCCGCACCCGGTGACCATACGAACCTTCGACCTCGACGAGAGCCGCACCTCCGGACGCCGGCCGATCGGCGACGACGCGTGGTCAGAAGTCGAGCGCCGTCGAAGTCCCCTCGGACTACGCGGCATCCGACTCAGCCTGACGCGCAAGGACCTCTTCGTCCGGCAGGTCCGCGCGATGCTGCGAGCGTCGGCGCACGGTTCGCTGCGGCTGCTGCTGCCGTTCGTGACGACAGTCGAGGAAGTGCGCGTCGCGCGCGGGCTCATCGAAGAGGCGGAGCAGACGCTGAACGCCGAGGGAGTGCAGACATCGCGCGTGGCGATAGGTGCCATGATCGAAGTGCCGTCGGCGGCCCTCGCGGCCGATCTGCTGGCGAGGGAAGTGGACTTTCTCGCGGTGGGCACGAACGATCTGATCCAGTACACCCTCGCCGTGGACCGCACGGACGAACGGGTGTCTGGTCTGTATCACCCGCTCAACCCTGGTGTGCTGCGCCTGCTGCGCGCGATCCGACGCGCCGCCGCGAAGGAAGGCCGGCCGGTGTCGGTCTGCGGCGAGATGGCCTCGGATCCGGCAATCCTCGCGATACTGATCGGCCTCGGCTTGACGGAATTCAGCATGACGCCACGCGCGATCCCGGCCGCACGCCAACTGGTCGCGTCAGTGGAGGCGTCGGAGCTGCGATCCCTGGTTCGACCGCTGCAGTCGTCTGGATCGCTCGCGGCGATGGAGGAGTATCTGAACCGCGAGGTCACGAGGGCTGAGGTGAAAAGCTGAATCGGATTTCGAAATGCGGAACTCGGAATGCGGAATGCGGGGGTGAATTGCGGAACGAAGTGCGGAACTGCTGCTTGCAACTCCGCACTTCGCATTCCGACTTCCGAACTGCCTAGAACGGAATATCGTCCTCGGGGACGTCCACGGGCTCGCGCATCGGCTCGCCCTGTCCGAAGTCCCCGCCGCGATCCATGCTGCGGCCACCGCCGCCGCCTGCGCTGCCCAGCAACGTGATCCGGTCGGCCTTGATCTCGGTCGTGTACCGCTTGTTGCCGTCCTTGTCGTCCCACTGCCTGGTCTGCAGGCGCCCCTCGACGTAGATCTGTTTGCCCTTTACGAGGTACTGCTGCAGGCTCTCGGCCTGCTTGCCCCACAGCACCACGCGGTGCCATTCCGTCTTTTCCTGACGCTGTCCGTCTTTGTCGTTCCAGGTTTCCGTCGTGGCCAGATTCAGCGTGGCGACAGCCTGGCCGCCAGGCGTGTGCCTGACTTCCGCGTCGCGACCGAGATTGCCGACCAGGATGACTTTGTTGACGCTGCCCATTCCGCACTCCGCCGCTATCAAACGTTATCGTTGCCGCCGTGTCAGTCGATCGAGATTCTGCTTCGCCAGGCGGCCGGCGTCGCTGTCTGGATACGTCTTGACGACGAACTCGAAGGCCTCGCGGGCCTTGTCGGCCTGCCCGAGGCGGTCGTAGCTGATCCCGACCTTGTACCACGCTTCCGGCAGGATGTCGCTACTCGGATAGTCGCGAATGACTTTCTCATACGCGGTGGCCGCTTCCCTGAACTTGCTGTCACCCGCATACGATTCGCCGATGTAGTACTGGGCGTCGTCGGCCAGATCGGACTTCGGGTAGGTCTTCAGATAGGTCTCGAAGCCCTGAATCGCGAGCGACCATTGCCCTGCGGTGTAGTCCGCGTAGGCCGTCTCGTACAGACGGCGGGGTGTGGTCCCCGTCGAATTCGCCGGCGCCGTCGTGGGCGCTGGCGTCAGCGGCGTCGCGGTCCCTGCCGTCGGCGTCGTGCCCTCGGGCGACGTCGGCGTCTGGCCGCTGGGCGGCGTTCCGCCCTGCGGGATGAGGTCGCGCACCCCCTCGACGTCCTGCGAGAGCGACGTGAGACGCACGTTGGTTTCGTCCAGCTTCTCGCGGACCACCCGCAAGTCTCCGCTCAGGGTATCGACGAGCAGCTTCTGGTCGGCAAACGACTTGCGGCTGGCAGCGGCCTGCTCGTCGAGTCGAGCCGTCACGGTCTTGAGGGCTTCGGTGAGCGCGCCGATCATCTGCTGCAGCTGCTGCGTCTGCTCCTGCAGCATGCGGATGTCGGACACCATCTGTTCGTGTTCGCGATTGGCTGCGCCGAGGCGCGCCGTGGACGGTCCCACGGCGACCAGCAGCGCCAGCACCAGTACTGAAGTCCGTCGCATCATTGCTCTCACCTCAGCGACATCACTATTTCGCCGTCACGACAAAGTG
>JBKPMA010000141.1:0-6702 GCA_046731935.1 Acidobacteriota bacterium | reverse complement strand
CGATAGAAGTCGGTGCGATTACTAACCACCAGGGCGAACGGACTGTCATAGGTAGCCGAGTTGTGGCGAAGGGTGAGGTGGAGATTCAGGTGGGCGACAACGTCCTCACCGCCGACGAGGCCGAAATCCGGTATCGCGCTCATGGCGAACTGGACGACGTGGAGCTTCGCGGCAATGTGCATCTGAAGGGCAAGCTGCGCGTCGACAACTAGTAGACCCACGCACCATTCCGACGTTTCTTGACGGCCCGTTCCGGCGGGCCGTTTCCGCGTACGTTCGGTACTTCAGGCGGTCGGACGCGCGCGCGAATACCTTCGAAAGTCGGGCCCCCTCGACGGTCCGGACCCCGTCGATGTTGACCGCGCACCGAAGCGGCAACTTCACCTGGCCGTGGGCACTGCGTCTGCACTTGCCACAGTGGTTTCTTCAGGCGCTGTCTCACTGAAGCCTGGGAACTCACACGTACAGCCACGCACTGCCCGCGTTCTCCAGATTCCTGTCGATGTGGCCTCACTGGCCAGCGTCACTTACGGATGACGACGCCGGCGACGAAGCGGAGCATATTCGTTGGCTCGCCCTCGTAGAACACGCGGCGCCACGCGACGCTCAATCGAGCGCCCACTCGCTCACCGCCAATGTCGACGCCACCCCCCGGTTGGATGGTGAAGTCGGTGGAGCTGTCGCCCACGCCCGTGACGTCGAAACTGGTGTGGGTGAAACCCACCAGGAATTCGGCGAACGGCACGGCCACTGGCGAACGTCGGGCACTGAACCTTGGCCCTCCGAGGAACGTGTGAACCGCCACGTCGGGCTCACCGGCCGCCGTCAATCCGCCCTTGTAGTTACCCGTCGCATCCCCAACGATCCCGAGCCACGCCGACACATTTCCGGCCACCGAGACGTTCCAGCCAACTGCCGAGTTCAAGGTCAGGAACTCGCCCGAGGCGTGCAGAAACGACCAGCCGAGCGAGGTCTCCGACCGTGGAAAGCGAACCGACGCCACAGGCGGTATGGGATTGGACGTGGCAGGCGTTGGTGGCACGACGTTCGGCTGACCTGGGACGGAAGGTGCGGGCGGAGCCTCGGGCACCGAGAGGTCCATCGGTCGCAGATCGGTCGACGTCAGGCTGATGTAGTAACGCATCACCCAGCCAACGCGCCTGCCCAGCTGCGGGTCGTTGTACTCGACCTGCACCCACATTTCTTGCGTGGAGAGCACGCGAAGCCTCGTGCCGACGGCGGCCACCCGCAGCGGCGTCGGCGTCTCCTCGGCGGCGGCGTAGATGGGCGCGTTAGTCGTGACGGTGGCGAACTGCTGCGCACTCGCGACGGCGGGAATCAGGAAGAAGACGAGGAGGGCTGCACCGAGTCGCATGAGATCGCATCTCGCGGGGAGCTCCTTCTCTCACATCATGTCGAAAATCGTGTTGTGACGCCATCCCGATTTCTTGCCGTCGATCTCCCGTTGTCGCCGAGGCTGTCGGCCGCGGCGGAATGGTCCAGAAATAGCTTAGGTTACTCCTGCATCCAAGGCTATTGACGCGGGTTCGACCTCATGTCGCTTCCTCCAAAAGAGGAATGCGACAAGACATCCGACGACGGCGAAACTGGCACCATATTCGGTGGTGAGGTACGAGGTGACACTGGTCTCCAGCGTCGCGGCTTGAAAGACGCCCTGGAACGCGTTGCCCGCGGCATGGAGCAAGGCCGAGGGCCAGAGGCTCTGCGATCGGATTCGAAGCCACGTCTGCATGAAGCTGATTCCGATGACGACGAGTGTGAAGCAGGCGTTCGAGTACCAGAGCGGCACGTTCGGCCGGTACAGAGGAGAGACCGCAATGTTGATGGGATAGTGCCACACCGCCCAGAGTAGACCGACAAGCAGGCTCGCATTGGTGAAGCCCACAAGTGCGTGCGTCCGTGGGACGAGAAAGCCCCTCCAGCCGATTTCCTCGCCGGCCGCGCTGATGAGCCCGCTGAGGGGCGATATGACCAGCACGACCGCGAGCAATCCTGCGCGGCCGCGCAAGGCAGAAGGTAATCCCGCCTTGGAGAGGACCGCGATGAACTGGCCTCGGCTGAATGCGTCGAACGCGAACCAGACGAACAGGTACGGGAGCAGACACACGACGAACGCGAGGCCGTATGCGATCAAGAAGTAGCGCGTTTGTCCCCACCCCCACCCAAGCCCGCGTAAGCTCCTGTCCCGCCCGAGCTTTGTGATGAGAGCCGCCAGTCCCGGGCACCACATGAATCCCAGCACGTAGCTGTTCCATTGCTTCGCGGCGGACGGCCGCAGGAATACCAGGGCATAGAAGACGCTGCTGAACACGACCAAGAGGCCAAGAAAGATCCAGACGTCCCGTTTGGCCCTTGAGTCCGCGACCATGTTCCGCCCCTTGATGGGGTTGCAATTTCCAAACAACTCAGCCCTAAGAGCATAACGAACTTTTGCACGCGTTTGCGCCGCTTTGCCGTCCATATTTGAGACGCGTGCTGGATCTAGGTCGAAAGTCCCAGGCGCCTGTAGCCGCCCGCGGTACCGTTCGTACGGCAGAACCTTGGAGCGGCCAAAGGCCCATGAAGAATCCGTCCCGACCAAACATTCAACAGCGGTGGACAGCAGCAGAACTGGATCGAATCAAGGTACTCGCCGCCGAACACAAGTCGGTTCGCGAGATCGCGCGTCTTCTCGGGCGGACCGCGGCTGCGGTGCAGAACAGAGCCAACAAGGAGCGGATTGTCATCACTCGCGCCAAACCGACCAAATACATCATCCGAAACGAATGAATCGTGCAGGCGTGTCTGATGGAACGCAGCGTCACAACCCCCACCAGCCGAGCCGTCACTATCCGCGGCAGATCACCGTGCTGTTAGGCGACGGCAGAACAGTGGATGCCGGGATTGCATGCCGTCGCGCCCGGCGCCGATAACACGCTCGACGCGATTGATGGCAGACCGACGCTCGCCAGCTCGCCGGATCCGCTCAGGGGAAGGGCCTATCTCCGGCGACCTTACCCTCGGGGCGGACAAACCGCCCTCGTGTCCGCGTTGCGGCGGGAGCGCGACGATCGAAGCGGGCTCCGCCGAGGGTGGCTGGTGGTTTGTGTGCCACGACTGCGATCGGCTGTGGGACGAGCGCTCGCGGAGAGCGCGGCCCAGCTGATCGCGACCGGCGGTCAACCCTCTCATTCCAAACGGTAGCTCGCCCCGCTCGATCAGAATCGCCCGGTGACGTGAGAGGAGCACTTAGAGGCAACGATGGGCCAGGCTGTCGGCAAGTGCTCGAGAATGGGCGGATGGAGTGAATGGCTGCACTCCGGTCTTCAGAGTCTGAGATCCCTCTTCCTCCGCGCACGGAAAGCAATACCAGCTAATCCGCTACCCATCAGGAACAAGGAACCCGGCTCAGGCGTCGCAAACGGATTGTGCCCGCTTGACGGAAAACGGATTTCAGAATTCGCGAGAGCACCGCCGCCAAATAGAAACGTGTATGTCGCCACGCGCGTGTGCGGACGGGGTGTCGGAGGCTTGATTTTGGTAATTTCGGATGCCGCCGCAAAGTTGTAGACGAGTGCGGTTCCGGTTTTGAAGACCTTGGTTGTCACTCCCGCGGTCGGGACACCATCGAGAGTTCCATCTACTGTTATCTGGGCAAACGCTCCCATAGGACCAAGCAGGGTCACCGATCCGAAGAGTGTGTGCCAGGCAACCGACGCAAACTCAGGAGAGGTGTAACCGGACGCAGAGATGACCTTCGTGAACGTACCGGCGTTGTCCACGTCGCTTCTAATCCTAAAGTTGCTGAGAACGAGATCGCTCGGGTTGTTCTCGACGACAATTTCGCGACCGGATCTCTGGGTGAACCCGCCGCCCACGACGATGTTCGCTCGTTCATTGCACTCGAAAGGCGGTGGAATGTTTGGCGGACCGACACAAGTCACTGGTGACGGGACGCCATTGTTCGTGACTGTGACCGTGAAGGGATCGCCAGAGGATGAGTTTGCGGAGCCTGCCAGGAATACACAGGCCAGTGCGAGAGATACGGCCCAGCGTTGCATCGTGACCCTCCCTTAGCGGTTTCCGAAGACGAGCTGGCGTGTCGCGTGCAAGCGAGATGCAAGTGTGCGACCACGGAATTCTTTCCAAGATGGCCGCACTGCTTGTCGTAGTTAAGCGAACTGGAGAAGTTCATCGTGACGAGTTGGTAACGGCTACACGCACGGCAGTGCTGCTCGCGAGGCGAACGGCGCACAACGCGATAGATCCTCGAGCTATAAACGTTCTGTCGATGACCTTGATGCCGGCGGCGCGCTCGTTGCACCGAATATTTTTCGTGGCCAGTCGCTCGCCAGTGACCGACCGCAAGCAGCAGTGGGTTGAGATCTGCTTGCTCGTCATACTCGTCGTGCTCGCGTTGAGCGTCGCAATCCCGTTGATCTTCCCGTAGCGATCACGCTCTGAATCACTGCTCGCTCGCGGCCTGGTCGCGGCGTGCCTGACTGCATTCCATGGCCTGCGTGTGTCGCTTCAGCGCCCGGCGTACGCACGGTCAACACTCTCCATGCAACGCAGATTGCCCGTATCTCGTCCAAACGTGCGCACGCAACGATCATGCGATTGGCGGGCCGGCCGACGTCGACCGGTTGTCCCGCCCAGGCGATCATGTCCAGACCCGAAAATCGCGCGCCGGGCAGACGAGGCAGTCGATTCGAGGGGCGCGATCTCCGTGCCGTGACCGACCTGGCGCGCGACGCCCTGCACGGGCTGCGCACCCTGCGGCGAACTCCAGTCTTCACAACTGTCGCGGTCCTGACGCTCGCGCTCGGGATCGGAGCAAACACCGCCATCATCTCGATCGTGAACGGCGTCCTGCTGCGTCCGCTCGCCTACCCACGACCGGCGCAGTTGATGTATCTGGATGCTCCGGGCACTGGCGCGTCGCAACTCGAGCTCTCGGTGGCCGAGTACCTGGAGTTCCAGAGGTTCAACACGTCATTCAGTCACGTCGGCGCCTTCCGCATGGACGAGACGAATGTCTCGGCAGGCGATCGTGCGGTCCGCGTCCGCGCGGCGATCGCGGACGCGCCGCTGATGCAGGCACTCGCCGCGGCACCGATCCAGGGACGTCTGTTCACGAGAGACGAAACGGACACTCCCGCTCAAGCGCCGGTTGCCATTCTCTCGTTCGGCCTGTGGCAGAGTGCCTTTGGCGGACACCCGGTCGTCGGGCAACGGATCGATCTTGGCGGACGGCGAGCCGAGATCGTCGGCATCCTGCCGGCCGGCATGGACCTGATGGACACCCACGCCGAGCTCTGGCTGCCGCTCAGCTTCCTACCCGAGGAGGCTCAGGAGCGTGGCAATCACAATCTGCGCGTCATCGGGCGTTTGAAGGATGGTGTCACTGAGGACGCGGCGCATGCCGAGCTGCGGACGTTGGCGAGCACGTGGGCCGAACGCGCCCACGTGCATCCGGGCGCCGGCGGTCACGCCGGACACGTCTTCCAATCGCCAACCGCGGACAGAAAGGGGCACTACCTGAGAATGACACCGCTGGCGCAGCAGATCCTTGGCCCTGCCGCTCGGGCGATCTGGGTGCTGCAGGCCGCGGTCGCGCTCGTGCTGCTGATTGCCAGCGCCAATGTCGCCAACCTGTTGCTCGCTCGCGCCGAGGGTCGCCGGCGCGAGTTCGCCGTCCTCACCGCCCTCGGCGCCAGCCGGGCACAGATCCTGCGCACGGCCTTGACCGAAAGCGTGCTCCTCGCCCTCGCAGGCTGCGCGCTGGGCGTCGTGATCGCGCGAGTCGGCCTTCAGACGCTGATCCGCACGTTTCCCGACAGCTTGCCCCGCATCGACGGCGTCGCAATCGACACGCGGGTACTGCTGGTATCCGTTACCGGTGCGGTCGTCTGTGGTCTGCTCTTCGGACTCGCGTCGATGATTCACACGCGCGAGGCCGCGACCGCGACCGTGCTGCGGTCCGGCGGACGCGGATCCTCTGACACGCGCCATCGCTTGCGGCGGGCGCTCGTCGCACTCGAAACCGCCCTCACCGTCATCGTCGCCGTCGGCGCCGGGCTGCTGCTCCGTACCGTCCACAACCTCACGACCGTTGACGCTGGATTCCAGCGGAATCACCTGCTGACGTTCTCGGTCACGCTCCCGCTCGGAAGCCATGACGCTCTCACCGCCATCGTTGGGGTCCCGAGCGCCGAGCGATCGCGGACCTATCAGCGCATCGTCGAACGGCTGCGCGCCTTGCCCGGAGTCACCGGAGCCTCGGCGATCACCCTGCTTCCGCTCGATCGCTCTGTCAACGGCAGCAACACGGAAGTCGATGGGGCCGAGTCACAGATCGGGATCGACTATCCGCGAGTGCTGTCGAACTTCTTCGAGACGATGGGCATTCCCATTGTCCGGGGGCGCGGGTTCGAGCCGACGGATGCGAGGTCTGGCGGTTGGGTCACCGTGGTCAACGAGGCGCTCGCCAAGGAGCAGTGGAGGGGGCAGAATCCGATCGGCCAACGGCTGCGGCCGGCCGGTACTCAGGACCAATGGTTCACCGTCATTGGCGTGGCCAAGGACGTCAAGCAGGCCAGTCTCGATCGAGCGGCCGAACCAGAGGCCTACATCCTCGTGGATCAATTCGTGACCGATAGCCCGACCACGTGGGTCGGGTTCTCGCCGGCAGCAATGAAC
>JBKPMA010000140.1:0-5797 GCA_046731935.1 Acidobacteriota bacterium | reverse complement strand
CGAGTGGATGAACTACCTGATACAGCGGAAACTCGTGAGGAGTCCCGTCTACAAGGAGTTCGCCGGCAACTCGCTCGTCTTGGTGGCGCCGGCGTCGAGCACCACCAAGGCGTCCATCCGCTCCGGGATGCATCTCAGTGCGCTGCTCGGCGGCAGCAGACTCGCGGTTGGCGACCCCGCCAGCGTGCCTGTCGGAAAGTATGCGAAGTCTGCACTCGAACATCTGAACGCGTGGGATGACGTGAAGGATCGCCTTGCGCCGGGCGAAAACGTCCGTGCGGCGCTTCAACTCGTCGCACGCGGCGAGTGCCCGCTCGGCATCGTCTACAGTAGCGACGCCAGGGTCGAACCATCCGTGCGCGTCATCGACACGTTTCCCTCAGACTCTCATGCACCCATCGTGTATCCCGCCGCCGTCACCACGCGAGCGTCTGGTACGGCACCTGGTCGCGTGCTCGACTGGCTCAAGACGTCCGCCGCGAAAGCAGTGCTCGGACGATACGGTTTCGAAGCGGCGGACCGGCCAATAACGAGGTGACGATCGACGACGCGGCCATCGTCCGGCTGAGCCTCTGGGTGGCGCTCTGGGGGACAGTGGCGAGTCTGCCTCTCGCGGTGGGTGTGGCGGCGCTGCTTTCGCGCACACAGTTCTGGGGCAAGTCGGTCGTGAATGGCGTCGTACACCTGCCGCTGGTGCTGCCGCCCGTGGTGACCGGCTATCTTCTCCTGCGATTGTTCGGGAGGCACGGTGCGATCGGTGGCGTGCTCGAGCAGTGGTTCGGGATCGTGTTCGCGTTCCGATGGACCGGCGCCGCTCTGGCTGCCGGAGTCATGGGATTTCCCCTGATGGTGAGCGCCATTCGCGTGGCGCTCGACGGCGTGGACCATCGGCTCGAAGAGTCCGCACGAACGCTCGGGGCGAATCGCCTCTGGGCCTTTCTCACCGTCAGTCTTCCGCTGGTGGTGCCTGGCGTGGCATCCGGGATGGTGCTGGCGTTCGCGAAAGCACTTGGCGAGTTCGGCGCCACGATCACGTTCGTGTCGAACATTCCTGGCGAGACGCAGACCCTGGCGCTTTCCATCTATACGCTGACGCAGACGCCTGGGGGCGACGAGCATGCACTGCGTCTCGTGCTGCTGTCTGTGGCGTTGTCGTTTGCGGCGTTGATCGCATCGGAGCTGCTTGCGAGACGTGCGCGGCGGGCGGACCGGCGATGACGCTCGACGTTGTCATCAAACATCCGCTCGGCCGCATCTCGCTCGATGTGTCGTTCAGCGCGGATGCCGGGTTGACGGCGATCGTGGGTCCGTCAGGCGCGGGAAAGACCAGCGTCCTCGACGCGATGGCCGGCATTCTGAGGCCGGCCGAAGCCCGCATCATCTGCGCGGGACGGGTGCTCGACGATTCCGCCCGCGGCGTGTCGGTGCCGGCGCATCAGCGCCGGATTGGCTACGTGCGCCAGGAACCGCTGCTGTTTCCGCATCTCACGGTTCGACAGAATCTGCTGTACGGTCACTGGTTCACGCCCTCCTCCGAGCGGCGGATCCGCGAGCAGGACGTCGTGTCGCTCCTCGATCTCGACATGCTGTTGTCGCGCAGGTCCGGTCGCCTGTCCGGCGGCGAGCGGCAGCGCGTGGCACTGGGCCGTGCGCTGCTCACCAGCCCTCAGCTGCTGCTGCTCGACGAGCCGCTGGCGTCGGTGGACGCGGGGCGGAAGCACGACATCCTGCCGTATCTCGATCGTCTGCGCGCCGAGCTCAGGATTCCGGTGCTGTACGTCACGCACCTGTTCAATGAGATTGCGGATCGTGCCGGCCTCGCCATCGTCATGGACGAGGGCGCGATCGTCGCGCAGGGCCCGCCGGAGCGCGTGCGCGGCGATCTCGAGCGAACGCTCGGCTTGCCGGGAAACTAGCTCGCCGACCGCCGGCCCGCCCGCACGACCCACCAGATGACCGCGACGAACAGCATCGCGACGAGCGCCATCATCAAGCCGAACAGCCAAAGCGTACGGTAGAGGATCGACTGCGTATCGAGGCGAACCTCGATGGTCAGCGGCGTGCCGGAGAGTCGGTCCTTGAGCGGCTGCTCCCAGGCGAGGATGTTGCCGCGCTCGACTTGCTTCGACGGCGCGTTGTGGTAGCGAATCTTGGCGGGCAGATGCATCCGGAACGCGACGAGCTCACTGCCGTCCCACCCCACATCACCAACGCTGGTCCGCGCGGCGGCACCGACCTGCTGCGTATAGACGTACTCGCCACCCCGCTGGGCGAGCGCGTAGCTCGACCACGCAAAGGGAGCGGCGGTCTGCAGCGCACGGATATCCGAGACACTGAGCCGAACGTGCACGAAGCGGCGCCCGTTCCGCCGCGATGTGCTGACGCGCGTCACCTGGGTCACCGGCGAGGTGAAGAGCGCGCGAATCTGATTGCGATCGACGAGCGCGCGCGGCTTGACGTCGAGCGGCAATCCTCGCAGCGCCACGAGCGCGGGAATGGATCCGTTCACGTAGACCGTGGCGGTGCCGTCCAGCGCCAGGTAGATCTCTTCGTCGTACTCGTACTGCTTCGGCAGGATGACGCTGCAGGAGGAAGCGGCGAGCATCAGCAGCACGAGCGCGGCAACGCTGCCGAGCCGAGCCAGAAACCGAACTCCGGAAGCAGGCCGGCGGCGGGGCGAGACACACGCTCGCGGGCGTGTGAGCCGGCGGGAGAGCATCGGACCGAATGATATACTGACTCGTTTCCTCACCTCTCTCTCGCCCGGCCCGTACGTCATGTCCAGCCCCACGCTGTTCCTGATCGATGGCAGTTCGCAGATGTATCGCGCGTACCACGCGATCCGCGGCCTGAGCGGACCCGACGGCAAGTCCACGAACGCGGTCTATGGCTTCGTCACGATGCTCCGCAAGCTGCTTGTGGATCATCAGCCGACGCATATAGCCGCGTCGTTCGATTTGGCGGGGCCGACCTTCCGCGATCAGCTCGCCGCCGACTACAAGGCCAACCGCACGGCCATGCCGGATGACCTCGCCGAGCAGATCCCGTGGGTCCATGAGGCCTGTGAAGCACTGGGGGTCCCCATCATCACGCAGGTGGGCTTCGAAGCCGACGATGTGATCGGGACACTGGCGCGGCGCGCGGTCGAGGGCGGCGCACGCGTGGCGGTGGTAACGGGCGACAAAGATTTTTTCCAGCTCGTGGACGACAACGTGCGCGTGTTCAATCCGCGCGACGAAGGAACGTGGTACGACCGGGACGCCGTCAAAGCCAAATGGGGCGTCCAGCCCGAGCAGGTCGTGGACGTCCTGGCGTTGATGGGGGATTCAATCGACAACATCAAGGGCGTGCCCGGCATTGGTGAGAAGGGCGCGAAGGATTTGATCGGGACGTGGGGCTCGCTCGACTCACTGCTCGCGCACGCCAGCGAGGTGCCGCAGCGGAAATACCGTGAGGCGCTGCTCGCTCACGCAGAGGACGCACGGCAGAGCCGCGAGCTGCTCCGCATTCGGACTGACGTGGACGTCCCGTTCGACCTCGATCAGTTCCGGTTCCGCGGTGCCTCCCGCGAGCGCTGCTACGAGCTGTTCTCGCGCCTGCAGTTCCGTTCGCTGGTGATGGAGTACGCGCCAACGGCTGATGCTGTCGACACGTGCTACGACGCCGTCACGACGGAAACAGAACTGGCCGCGCTCGTGGACGCGATACGCGGTGCGTCCCGGCTGGCGTTGCGGGTGCTGCCCGACTCACCAATTGCCACTCGTGCGGGCATCGCAGGTCTCGCTCTTGCGATCTCGACGCGGCGCGCCTGGTACATCCCGCTTCAGCAGGGCACCCTGCTCGGTGAACCGGGCCTCGACGTGCGCCAGGTGCTCGACGCCCTCCGGCCGCTGCTTGAAGACGAGCGCCTGCCGAAGATCGGGCACGACCTCAAGGCTGACGCGCTGGTGCTTGCCCGTCAGGGCGTGACGCTCAAGGGCCTCGCGTTCGACACGATGCTCGCCAGCTATCTCCTGGATCCCACGCGCTCGGCGCACGGTCTGGAGGACACGGCACTCGAGCACCTCGGCTACAAGGCGCTCAGCGAGCAAGACGTCTGCGGCAAGGGCGTGAAGGCCGCAACGCTCGGTCAGCTGCCGCTCGCCGCCATCCTGACCTTCGCTGGTGAACGCGCTGATCTGGCGCTGCAGCTGGCCGATGCGCTGCAACCGGCCATCGAACGCGAAATCCTCGCGCGTGTGTATTCAGAGCTCGAAATGCCGCTCGTTCCGGTGCTGGTCGGCATCGAGCAGGCCGGCATCCGGGTGGACGGTCCGGCGCTCGCCGCGCAATCGCAGCGGATCGAAAGCGAGCTGGCGCTGCGAAGCACCCGGATCTACGAGCTGGCCGGCGTCGAGTTCAACATCAACTCTCCCAAACAGCTGGCCGACGTCCTCTTCGAGAAACTGCAGCTGCCAGTCGGCAGACGCACCGGACGGACCAAGGCTGTGTCGACGGCTGTCGAAGTGCTCGAGGAGCTCGCCTTGACCCACGAGCTGCCGCGGCTCGTGCTCGAATGGCGTGCGCTGCAAAAGCTGAAGGGTACGTACATCGACGCGCTGCCGCAGCTGGTCGATCCGGCCACCGGCCGCGTCCACACGTCGTTCAACCAGGCAGTCGCGGCGACCGGCCGTTTGAGCAGCAGCGATCCCAACCTGCAGAACATTCCGATCAGAACGGAGCTCGGACGGGAAATCCGCCGCACGTTCATCGCCGATGCCGGGCACGTCCTCATCTCCGCCGACTACTCGCAGATCGAGCTTCGCGTCCTGGCCCATCTGTCGGGCGACGAAACGCTCATCGAAGCGTTCAGGCGAGGCGACGACATTCACGATCAGACCGCGATGAAAGTGTTCGGGCCCGCAAGTGGGCTGGATCCCCACGAGCTGCGACGCCGCGCGAAGATCATCAACTACGCGCTGCTCTATGGAAAGACCGCGTTCACGCTCGCGAAGGACATCGGCGTGACGCAGCAGGCGGCACAGGCCTTCATCGACGCATACTTCGCGGGATTTCCGCGCGTCCGCGGGTTCATCGACACGACCCTCGTCCAGGCGCGCGACACCGGCGTCGTGAAGACGATGTTCGGGCGACGGCGTCTGGTGCCGGAGCTCACGAGCCGCAACGGCGCCGTACGGGCGGCCGCGGAGCGTGTGACCGTCAACATGCCCATCCAGGGATCCGCCGCCGACATCCTCAAGCGCGCCATGATTGACGTGGACCGCGCGCTCGGCGAGCTGTCCGCAGCGTCCGGTCCTGCGGGCCGGATGATCCTCACGGTGCACGACGAACTGCTGTTCGAGGTTCCATCGACGCGAGCCGACGAATTGGCAACCGTGATCCGTGCCCGGATGGAGGGCGCGGCGTCGCTGGCGGTTCCGCTCACGGTCGACATCGGCATCGGCGCCAACTGGAAAGACGCCAAGGACTGATGACCGACTCCGGCGCTCCCGACCGCCGTCGGGCGCGGCTCGAAGTGCTCGGGGCCGCCGTGCTGTTCTCGACCGGCGGCGCCGCCATCAAGGGCACCGCGCTGACGGCATGGCAGGTGGCTGGCGTGCGGTCGCTCGTCGCTGCACTCGCGCTGCTCGTCCTGCTGCCGGCCGCGCGCCGCCACTGGCGGCCGCGCAGCGTCGCGGTCGGCGCCTTCTATGCCGCGACGCTGATCCTGTTCGTCCTCGCCAACAAGCTCACCACCGCAGCAAACGCGATCTACCTCCAGGCTGTGGGCCCCCTGGTCGTCATGGTGCTCGCGCCG
>JBKPMA010000139.1:0-8854 GCA_046731935.1 Acidobacteriota bacterium | reverse complement strand
TTGTAGTCTGTAGTCCGTAGTCCGTAGTCCGTAGTTCGTAGTCCGTAGCCGAAGACCGAAGACCGAAGACCGAAGACCGAAGACCGGAAGACCGAAGACCAGCAGACCGTCGTCGTAGTCCCCCGCTGGCCGTCCGCAGCCCGTATAATCTCCTTTTGGACGGGCCCAGCCCGGGAGCACCTCCCCGCGTCCGATCTCTCCCGCCTGTCTCGCCCCCGGCGACCTGATGAAGCCACCCAAGACCTCGTTCGTGTGTCAGGAGTGCGGGGCTCAATCCCCCAAGTGGCTCGGCCGCTGCCCTGACTGCAGCGCGTGGAATTCGCTGGTCGAGGAGCGCGTCGAAGCGCCTGCGGCCGAAGCGCCGGCGCGTTATTCGATGGGGCAGAGCGGGAAGGCCACGCTGTACGCCGACGTCGAAGCCTCGGCGGCCACACGGCTGCCGAGCGGCATCGACGAGCTGGACCGCGTGCTCGGCGGCGGAATCGTACCCGGTTCCATGGTGCTGCTTGGCGGTGAGCCCGGGATCGGCAAATCGACGCTGCTGCTGCAGGCGGCGGCGAACGTCGCGCGGTCGATCGGTCCGGTGCTCTACAGCTCGGGCGAAGAATCCGAACACCAGATCAAGTCGCGAGGGGAGCGCCTGGGCGTCGGCCGTGCGCCGCTCTATCTGCTCGCCGAGACGTGTCTCGAACGAATTCTCGACGAAGCGGCACGACTCCGGCCCGCGCTGGTCGTCGTGGATTCGATTCAGACGGTGTTCTCGCTCAAGCTGCAGTCAGCGCCGGGCAGTATCGGCCAGGTACGCGAGTCGGCGACGCAGCTGCTGTTCTCAGCGAAGGGACAGAACGTCCCTACGTTTCTCGTCGGACACGTGACGAAGGATGGCAGTCTCGCCGGCCCCAAGGCGCTCGAGCACGTCGTCGATACGGTGCTGTATTTCGAGGGTGAGCGGCATCACGCGCATCGCGTCGTCCGCGCGGTGAAGAACCGCTTTGGCGCGATCAGCGAGCTCGGCGTGTTCGAGATGACGGGCGGCGGCCTCGTCGGCGTCCCGAATCCCTCGCAGCTGTTCCTGGCGGAACGGCCGGCGGGTACATCCGGGTCCGCCGTGCTGTGCTGCATCGAGGGGTCGCGTCCCCTGCTCGTCGAGGTGCAGGCGCTCGTGAGCAGCAGCACGTTCGGCAACGCGCGCCGGATGGCCAGCGGCATCGACGGCTCTCGGTTGTCGCTGCTGCTTGCGGTGCTCGAGAAGCGCGCCGGACTGAATCTCGCCGGCGAAGACGTGTTCGTGAACATTGCAGGCGGGCTGTCGATCGACGAGCCCGCCGTGGACCTCAGTGTCGCTGCTGCAGTCGCCTCGAGTCTCAGGAACCGGCCTGTAGCGGCGGCGACCGCAGTCTTCGGTGAGCTCGGTCTTGCGGGAGAGGTGCGCGGCGCGACGCAAGCGGGACTCCGCGTCCGGGAGGCCGCCCAGCTGGGCTTCCGCCGCTGCGTGCTGCCTCGCGCGAATCTCGAATCGCTCGATCGCCGGCACGCCGATGACTGCGAGCTGGTTGGCGTCTCCACGCTTGGGGAAGCGCTCGATGTGCTCATTCAGTAGGCTCGACCGCGTGCGTGGAGTCCACTTCGGTCATAGGGCCCACGAACGCGAATACGGCTCCGAATACGAACACGAATACGATCTCGTCTCTTCATACTCGGGATTGGAGTCCTCTTATGGGCTGGTTCGCCGTCGCACGTGTGCTGTTCCTGGCCGCGGTTGCGTACACCGCGGTTCTGCTGCACCCGCTCGGTTCGGATCCCGTGTTGAACGTCGTTCTGGGGATCCTGCTCGGTGCAGTCTTCGTGATCTTCGAGTGGCGGCTCCGGACGACATCCGTTACGCACATGCTCGGCGCGATGCTCGGCGGCGCGCTTGGCCTCGCTGCCGCGCGCATGCTCGGGGCTTCGCTCTTCTGGGCCAACACGAATGATGCACGCGTCGCCTTCCTGCACGCGTTGATTCTGCTCGTACTGCCGTATCTCGGCCTTCTGATTGGCGGTCGCAAGGGCGAGTGGCTCGAACCCGCGCGGCTCGTCTCGCTGTTCCGGGCGACGGGCCCGCAGCGGCGGTACAAGATTCTCGACACCAGCGTCATCATCGATGGCCGCATCGCGGACATCTGCGAGACCGGCTTCATCGACGGAACACTGGTCATCCCGCAGTTCGTGTTGAAGGAGCTGCAGCTGGTCGCAGACTCCGCGGATTCGCTCAAGCGGAACCGAGGCCGGCGCGGCCTCGACATCCTGCAGAAGATTCAGAAGATGTCCGGGGTCGAAACGATCATCTCGGATCTCGACTTTCCGGAAGTGCGTGAAGTCGATCTGAAGCTGATCGAGCTGGCCCGCAGTCTCCAGGGCAAGATCGTCACGAATGACTTCAACCTGAACAAAGTCGCCCAGCTTCGCGGCGTGGACGTGCTCAACATCAACGAGCTCGCCAACTCGCTCAAACCGGTCGTGTTGCCGGGCGAGATCATGAAGGTCTTCATCCTGAAGGAAGGCAAGGAGTACAACCAGGGTGTCGCATATCTCGACGACGGCACCATGGTCGTGGTGGACAACGCGCGGAAGATGATCAGCAAGACCATCGACATCGTGGTCACCAGCGTGTTGCAGACGACCGCGGGCAAGATGATTTTCGGGCGGTTCATCGATCCCAGCGTGGCCGCCGCCCAGGCGGCGACGCAGGGCGGGTCGAGTGACGAGCAGCAGACGCGCCGTCCGAGGGCCGTTCCGCAGCCGCAGATACCGTCGACGTCTTCTCCGGCGGCATCCGGTCCGTCTCCTGCGGCGGCAGCGACGACACCGGCGTCCAACGCGGGAGGCGGTCAGTAGGTGCGCATTCCGCCGTTCCACTGGTGGCGAACCGTCTGCTTCCTGATTCCGGCGATTGCCGTCTACACGATCGTGCTTGGCACGCTGTCGCTCGCGTCGAGTCTGTTCGACCGGCGCGGCCACTTCGCGCATGGATGCGCGCGCACGTGGTCGTGGTTGATCCTGGCAACGACTGGTGTCTCAGTCAGCGTCGAAGGCCTCGAGCAGCTGTCGCGCGACCGCACGTACGTTTTCGTGTCGAATCACCAGAGCATCTACGACATCCCGGTGATCTTCGCGTCGCTGCCCTTCCAGCTGCGCATCATCGCGAAGGAGTCACTCGGAAGCTTTCCGTTCCTCGGCTGGCATCTCCGGCGGACCGGACACCTGCTGGTGGACCGGCGAAATCCCGATCGGTCGGGAATTCTGCGCCGGTGGAGGGAACTGGTGGGTGACGGACTGTCGCTCATCATCTTTCCCGAGGGCACGCGAAGCGCCGACGGGAGGGTCGGTGTGTTCAAGCCGGGCAGCTTTGTCCTTGCGGTCGAAGCCGGGCTGGACCTCGTCCCGATCTCTGTCGACGGCACCCGTTTCGTCATGCCGAAGGGCCAGCTGACAACACGGCCTGGCCGCGTCAGCCTCAGGGTGCATGCCCCACTATCTACTGCGGGGCAGGATGTGCGCGGTGCACGCTCACTCGCCGCGCAGGCTCGAGAAATTGTTGCCGGAACGATCGACGCGCGTTCCTCCGTCACCGCTTGACGGCAACTTGCTGTCTCCGTGACGCTTTCGGCGAATCGGGCTATCCAGGTCGCAGAGATATTCTGCGAATTGTCGAGCCACTACCTGTAAAGCCTATTGAGCAGCCTGCCGAAAACCGCATAGAGTCATGCGGCCGTCCGGACGGCGGCATGCTCCCCCAACCCGAATTCGCCGGGCCATTCCTGCGTCATGGCTTCGGCTGTCATCAAGAGGCCGGGCGGTGTGCGCGGCCGGAGCACCAGGAGACGTCGATGAACATGGGTCAGTCGATCTCGATCAATGGCGAGCTGAACGGAGCCGAGGACCTCACCCTCGAGGGCCACGTCAAGGGCAAGATCAGCCTGCCAGACAACGTGCTGACCGTCGGCACCAACGCACGCATCGAGGCGGAAGTCGTCGCGAAGTCGGTGGTGGTGCTCGGACAACTCGTCGGGAATGTCACCGTCAAGGAAAAGTTCGAGCTCAAGGCCGGCGGCACCATGCAGGGCAACCTGAATGCGCCGCGTATCGCCATGGCGGACGGCGCCACGTTCGGTGGCAAGATCGAGATGCCGCAGCTGAAGGCGGCGACTACGCTGCGTTCTGTCGAGAAGCCGGCAGCCATCGCGGTGTAGCACACGGGTTCGTCGGGTGGCGGCGGCCGTCATGGCCACCGCCGCTCGCGGTCGGTCGGGGCGCGCCGCAGATGCGGCGGTCCCGGCCGTACTTGTTCCTGCCGCAGGTGCTGGACCGCAGCCTAAGGACCGTAGAGCGCAGCCGGTAGTCTATAGTCCGTAGTGCAGTGCACATCGACGTCGCGCCGGAGCTCCGGTCCATCCTCCACCTCGGCGTCCTCACCCTCACGGGTCTTTCGAACGGCCAACACGAATCGCGTCTTGACCAGCCGCTCGCCGAGGCGGCCGCGGCGGCGCGTGCGCATCCGCCCGAGGAGCGGGAATCGGTCCGCGCGATGTATCGGCGTACCGGTCTCGATCCGACGAGACATCGGCCCTCATCTGAGGCGCTCCTTCGACGAATCCGCCGCGGCGATCCGCTTCCGCGCATCAACAGCCTGGTCGACGTGTGCAACTGGTGCTCGCTCGAGTTCCAGCTGCCCTACGGGCTGTACGATTTGTCGCGCGTCGATGGGGCGGTGACGCTGCGCCTCGGACAGGACGGCGAAAGCTATCCCGGCATCCGGAAAGACGAAGTCCACGTGGCGGGCCGAATCACGCTCGCCGACAGCCAGGGCCCCTTCGGCAATCCGTCCTCCGACTCGGCCCGGACGATGGTCACGACCGGCACGACGAGTGCGCTCGTCGTGGTCTTTGCGCCGATCGACGTGAGCCACCAGCACCTGCAGC
This sequence comes from Acidobacteriota bacterium, assembly GCA_046731935.1. Lineage (GTDB taxonomy): Bacteria > Acidobacteriota > Vicinamibacteria > Vicinamibacterales > JAENWD01 > CAVUPP01. Next base: position 3,893 of record JBKPMA010000139.1, on the reverse strand, counting down.
ACGTGCTCTCGGTGTCGTCCACGCGTGCGCGCTCGTTCTGCGGCGGTACCGAGCAGTCGTCCGCAGTCGTATAATTTCCCGTTCCCGCGACTCCGGGAGGGCGCATGTACGTGGCAGCCATCGTGGCCGCCGGCGGATCGGGCCGCCGGTTCGGAGGCGCGAGGCCCAAACAATTGATCGACGTCGCCGGGCGGACCGTGCTCGAGCGCAGCGTCCGGGCGTTCCTGGATCATCCGCGCGTCGACGAGGTGGTGGTCGCGTTGCCGGCGGATCTGGCATCGTCGCCGCCCGCTTTTCTGGGTGGAGCGCCGAAGCCGCTGCGCGTGGTCGCAGGCGGCGAACGCCGCCAGGATTCCGTCGCCAATGCATTTGCCGCCATTGGTCCGCTGGCAGACGTGATCGTCATTCACGATGCCGCACGGCCGCTCGTCGATGCCGACCTCATCGAGAGAACGATTGCGGCCGCAGCCGCATCGGGAGCGGCGATCGCAGCCGTGCCTGCGCACGATACGGTAAAACTCGCTGCGAGTACCGACGGCGATACTCGTGTCGTCGAACGAACGCTGGATCGCACGCGTGTCTGGCTCGCGCAGACACCGCAGGCGTTCACGAGGCGGGTGCTGGAGGATGCACTGGCGCAGGGCAGGAACGGCGCAACGGGCACGGACGAAGCTGCCCTGGCGGAGCAGGCCGGTCATCCGGTACGCCTCGTCGAGGGGAGCGGCCGGAATCTGAAGATTACGACGCCCGAAGATCTGGCGCAGGTCGAGCGATGGCTCGCGGAGAGTCGGTCAGGCCCATCCCCATTGGCCCCGCGACCCGGCACGGTCCGCGTGGGAATTGGCTACGACTCGCATCGGCTCGTCGAGGGACGTCCTTTGTTGCTCGGTGGTGTGGCGATCCCGCATTCACGAGGACTCGCGGGTCATTCGGACGCCGACGCGCTCTGCCATGCCGTCACCGATGCCATCCTCGGCGCCGCGTCGCTCGGTGACATCGGCCGCCACTTTCCGGACACCGATCTGCAGTGGAAGGACGCCGACAGTCTGGTGCTGCTCGGCCGCGCTATGGAGATGGTTCGCGCGAAGGGCTATGAAGTGCGCAGCGTCGACGCGGTCGTGATTGCCGAGCGCCCGAAGCTGTCGCCACACGCCGATCAGATTCGCGCGTCACTCGCGGGAGCGTTGTCGATCGACGTGGACGCTGTGAGCGTCAAAGGCAAGACCAACGAAGGCATGGGCGAAGTCGGCCGCGGTGAGGCCATCGTCGTGCATGCGGTCGCCATACTGGAAGGCGTTGGGCGTTAGGCGTTGGCGTTCGGCCCTCAGGCCGTGACGCCGGCCCTCAGGCCCTCCGGCCCGGCCGTGAGACCCTTGGGCCCTCAGGCCCTTTTAAGGTGAGACTCTCGTGGTACGCGTCCGCTTCGCTCCAAGTCCGACCGGCCGTCTGCACGTCGGGAATGCCCGCACGGCGCTCTTCAACTGGCTTCTCGCACGCGGCCAGCACGGGACATTTGTGCTTCGCATCGAGGACACCGATCAGGAGCGCTCGACGGCGGAATCGGAGCGGAGCATTCTCGAGGACCTGCGATGGCTCGGACTCTCGTGGGATGAAGGTCCGGATGTCGGCGGCGCGCATGGACCGTATCGACAGTCGCAGCGAGCCGGCACGTATCGCGACCACGCGGATCGTCTGCTGGCGTCGGGAGCCGCGTACTATTGCTTCTGCTCGAACGAGAAGCTCGAGGCCGATCGCCAGGCGATGCTCGCGGCTGGACTGGCGCCTCGCTACGCGGGCACATGCCGCTCGCTTGCGCCGGCCGACTCACGACGGCGAATAGCCAGCGGAGAACACGCGGCACTTCGCTTCCGGGTCCCCGAGCGTGACAACGTCGCGTTCCACGACCTCGTTCGGGGTGTCGTCACGATCGGCATCGACGTGATTGGCGATTTCGTGCTGCTCCGATCAGACGGATCGCCCGCCTACAACTTCGCCGTCGTCGTGGACGATGCGCTGATGGAGATCACGCATGTCGTGCGGGGTGAGGACCACGTGTCCAACACCCCCCGCCAGATCCTGATCTACGAGGCGCTCGGCTACCGGCCGCCGGCGTTCGCGCATCTGTCGCTCGTGCTCGGCCCGGATCACAGTCCGCTGTCGAAGCGACACGGCGCGACGTCGGTCACGGAATTCCGGGATCGTGGGTATCTACCGGAGGCGCTTGCGAACTATCTCGCGCTCATCGGCTGGTCTCCTGGCGCCGATGAGGAATTGCTGCCTGTCGAAGAGCTCGCTCGCCGCTTCCGTCTGGAGCAGGTCGGGCATAGCGCGGGTGTGTTCGACGTGCAGAAGCTCGCGTGGGCGAATCGGCACTATCTGAAGCTGGCGGACCCTGCGCGGCTGGCGCGCCTGGTGGCTCCGTACCTCGCTGGAGCGGGGTGGATCGGGCTAGTGGAAGCCGCGACTCCCTTCATCGAGACGCTGCTGCCGATGATCACGGGCTCGGTCGATCGCCTCGATCAGGCGCCCGATCGCGTGCGGTTCCTGTTCGCGTTCGACGCAGCAGAATCGCTCGCGCGTTCAGAGGTTGCTGCCGAGTTCGCGATCGACAGCGCCCGTCAGGTCGTGGACGTTCTGGCCGACGAGCTCAGCGGCGTCGCCCGGCTCGACTCGCGCGAAGCGTTTCGCGCTGCCGCGCAGCGCGTGCGCGATCGAACCGGTCAGAAGGGGCGGACGCTGTTCCATCCGATCCGCGTCGCGTTGACCGGCGAGGCGGAGGGACCGGAGCTCGATCTCGCCGTACCGGCCATCGAGCGCGGCGCCGAGGCTCCGAGAAGCGCTGGCATCGTGCCGATCACCGGCTGTCGCGAGCGCGCCGCGGCATTCGCGGCGGCGCTGAAATCGCGAGGCATCTAAGAATTGGGTTCAAGAGGTTCAAGAGGTTCACGGGTTCAAGCCGCCGAACCCTTTGAACCCCTTGAACTCCTTGAACCTTTTGAACCTGTTGAACCCTTTGAACCTTGTAAAGTGCAACCAATGAACATCGTCGTCGGTCGGTGAGGGTTCATTGCTGGTGTACGGTATCAACTCCGTTCGAGAGGCCCTGCGAGCCGGGCGGGTGCGCCGCATGCGCGTTGGATCGCGTGCTGACGCACGCGTCCGTGAGCTGCTGGATCTGGCGGCACAGGCGAATATCCAGGTAGAGCGCGTGGACGTCGCCATCCTCGACCGCGAGACGCGCGGCGGGGTGCACCAGGGTGTCGTCGCTCAACTCGACGATCGCCACGCCGCATCGCTCTCGGATCTGGCAGCGTCCGGCCAGCAGCCTCCTCTCATCGTCGTACTCGATGGGATCGAGGATCCGCACAACGTGGGTGCGATCCTGCGGACGGTCGATGCGGTGGGTGCGCGTGGGCTGGTCCGTCAGGAGCGCCGTGCCGCGCCGCTCGCCGCGGCCGCCGCGAAGGCGTCCGCCGGCGCTGTGGCCTGGGTGACCGTCGTCGATGTCGTCAACATCGCGCGGGCCCTCGAAGAATTGAAGACCCTTGGCGTCTGGACGGTGGGTCTCGACGCGGCAGCTACGCAGTCGTACGACAGCGTGGATTTCACGCTGCCTACGGCACTGGTGCTCGGCGCCGAGGGCACTGGACTCCGTCGTCTCGTCCGTGAGCGCTGCGACGTCCTCGCCTCGATTCCGATGGCCGGTCATGTTGACAGCCTGAATGTCTCGGTCGCCGCTGGTGTCGTGCTGTTCGAGGCGGCACGGCAACGCCGGGGGACAACGTGACGCCCTGAGCGTTGGCATTGCGCTTGTCCGAGACTTCGGCCATGATAAGAAGTTGCGCTTGGCAGTCGGAGCCGGCGTGCGGAGGGGCGGCGAGGCGTACGGTCGC
>JBKPMA010000138.1:0-6042 GCA_046731935.1 Acidobacteriota bacterium | reverse complement strand
GGCAACGGAAGTGCCAGCTCGGCCGCAAGCCGACAATTGCCAGCGTTTCGGAGGGAATGGGGGAGTATTGGCCTGTCGCGATAGCGGCCAACGCCGGTCGTACGGACGAACAATCTGGACCGGAACAGACGAATCTCAGCGCGGCGCGGACTCTTCCTCGCGAGCGGTCGGCTCGTATGCCACGAGTTCCAGATAGTGACCGACTCGCGCGCTTCGTGTCATCTCGGCCGGGAGCTCGATCACACAAAACGCCGACGGCGCAAGCGCCACTCGCCACGGCTTCACCGTGTGGCATGCCTTGACCACGCGGCCGTCGCGCGCGACAAAAAGAATGTCGATGGGAAAGCGCATGAAGCAGGTATGGACGCCGCTGCACGGCGCAATGACCAGGCCCGTACCGGGCTCGAGCCGATCACGTCCGAGCAGACCCTTCTTACGCGATGCGGAATCGGCGGCGATTTCGAGGCGCGATGCGAGGAGGGTGCTGGATGTGCGATCGCGAACGCCCCACAAACGAGTGGGCGCCATCACGTAGGGCGAGAGGAAGTGGCTCACGACATGCGAGCTTACAGCGTGTGTGCCCCGAATACAGGACCAAAGTCCTGGTCGCGGACGAACGGTACCGTCACGTCGGGCACGGTGCAAGGACCCAGCGGTGACAAGCTGTTCATGGTACCAGGGTGGTCCGGCTCCGTTACAGCTGGGACGCCCTGACGGAAGCTGATAACGGGATGGTTGGAATCTCGCTTGCACCGAGTCTGTGCTGGCTCATTCGTGTGGAGAAATGACAATGGCAGATCAGTTGCGCGGCAAGCGCGTCGCCGCGGTCGTGGACCAGGGGTTTGAACAGGTGGAGTTGACTGAGCCGCGCAAGGCGCTCGAGGCGGCGGGAGCGACCGTTGACGTCGTGTCGCCCAAACCGGGCTCAGTGAAAGGGTGGAATCACACGACGTGGGGCGACGAGGTTCCCGTCGATCGCACGTTGGCAGAGGCCGGACCGGACGAGTACGACGCGTTACTCCTGCCTGGAGGAGTCATGAATCCCGACAAGCTGCGCATGAATCCAGACGCCGTGCGATTCGTGAAGGCATTCGCCGCGAGTGGCAAGCCCATCGCGGCGATATGCCACGGACCATGGACCTTGATCGAGGCAGGCGCCGTCAGCGGGCGGATCGTGACATCATGGCCGTCACTCCAGACCGACCTCAAGAATGCCGGTGCACATTGGATCGACCGCGAGTGCGTGGTCGATAACGGCCTGGTGACGTCCCGGAACCCGGACGACATCCCCGCGTTCAATCGCAAGATGATCGAAGAATTCGCAGAGGGCCCGCACGAGCGCCGGGAAGCGAGCGCCAGCGTCAGCCATCGCGGCGAGTAGCATCACCCTTTCATGCGCCCGCGCACAGATGTCGATCTGACGCGAACGTCGGCGGGACGTGGCCGAGTCGCTCGTCCATAATGCGTGACGCCGTCCGAGATCCTGCCAGAGCATCAGTGCGCTCTGGTACCAACGGGCGGCGTCATGCCCAATCGTTCGCCCGAGCACTCGGACTGCGTGCGGCGTTTAGATGCGGAGTGCCGAGGTTTGTGTAGAGGGCGACCAGCCGGCCGATTTCGCATCGCGACAATAATGTCACCATCCAGTAGCTGAAGCGACAATATTGTGGCCGCTATAGAGTGGGCGGTCGCGATCTCCGCGAGTTTCCTCGACGCGTCTGGACTCACCACCTGTGAGAATGGCGGCCCGATTGCTCCATGCGATCCCAGCAATCGCATGGTGTCCCGAGCCGTTGCCTGCTGGCTCATCGCCCTGGTCCTGGCGCCGTTCACGGCGCCGTTCCCGACGTGTGATCTCGCGGCGCTGTTCGGCTGTTCCCCTGACCTAGCCTGCGCGCCAGCAACTCCCAAGAGGCCGCATTCCGTCGCGACCGCCCGCGGCGGACGGCCGGCGATCGCCTCGCTCCGGATGTCACGGCGGACGCGGGACGACGAGCCCGACGCGCCGGGTGCCCCCGCGGAGCTCACCAAGGATTTCGTCGTACTCACGACAACGGTATTCCTGAGCGCCAGAAGCCGACTGTCGCCCGTACTCCGGGCGACGCCATTCGCAAGCAGGCTCCTGTCCTTATCCCTCTCGCGCCCCCGACGCGGCCTGGAGCCGATCCGCGACATCCGCCTGGATTCGCGCGACACGGTTCTGCGCGTCTAGCCCGCCCGCTCGCCTCATCGCACGGATCCGATTCACATTCGAGGATGTTCGTACGCTTACGAGGAGAGCCGCATGTTCATACGTCGTATTGGGAGTGCGCTGTTTCGTTCGTCTCCGAAGGCTGAAGCGCCGGCGGGTGCCAGCGGTGAAGAGTTGACGTTCGCTGACAAATGTTCGCGGCTTCGTACACGGCTGCGCAACCGGGAGTGGCGCCAGTACGGCATGCTGCTGCTCACGGGCAAGGCTCTAGGCATCGCAGCACTGTTCGTCATCATCGTGGCCGGTATGGCGGCAATGCGCCTCATCTCGGGCACGCCCGTGTTTGCCCAGGCGGCCGATCCCTATAAGACGGCGGTTGCCGGCGATTTAATCAATCCGATCAATACCGGCTGGGTCCTGCTCGGTGCGTTTCTCGTGTTCGGCATGCAGGCCGGCTTCACGATGCTCGAGGCGGGGTTCTGCCGCAATCGCGAAACCGTCAACGTGCTGGTCGAATGCATGTTCGACACGTGCGTCTGCGGACTGCTGCATTGGGGCTGGGGCTTCGCTTTCATGTTCGGCGCGGGGAACGCGTTTGTCGGATGGCACGACCCCAACGACCCGAACAAGAGCCTGATCTTCATGAAAGACGTGGACGTCATGACGACGTATGCGGGGACGGGCATCCCGATCTTCGCGCACTACGTCTTCCAGTTCGCATTCGCCGACTGTGCGTCGACGATCTGCTCGGGCGCCATGGTGGGACGGACGGCCTTCATCGGCGACGTGCTCTACTCGATCGGCGTTTCGGGGTTCATCTATCCGATCTTCGGCCACTGGTGCTGGGGGCCCGATGGCTTCCTGGCGACGATGGGCACCGAAGGACACTTCCTCGCGGATCTCGGGATGAACTTCCACGACTTCGCCGGGTCCACCGTTGTGCACTCAATCGGCGGCTGGGTCGCGATTGCGGGCGCCATCATGCTGGGGCCGCGGCTCGGACGGACGTTCAAGCGCGACGGCGGCGGTCCGATGCCTCCGCACGACCTCACGATCGCCGTCATCGGCGGCCTGATCCTCTGGTTTGGCTGGTACGGCTTCAACCCGGCGTCCACGCTCTCGCTCATGGACCACGCCGGCGTGGGCCGTGTGGCCATGAACACGACGCTCGCGGCGTGCACGGGCGGAATCGCCGCGATCCTCGTGATGTTCTACCAGACGAAGAAGTGGGACACGACCGCGATCATCAACGGCTTTCTCGCCGGTCTCGTGGGAATTACCTGCCCCTGCTACTGGGTCAGCGGCTTCGGGTCCTGCGTCATCGGCGCGGTCGCCGGAGTTATCGTGATCCTCGCGATGGAACTGCTCGAGTACTTCCGGATCGACGACCCGGTCGGCGCGTGGCCCGTTCACGGCGCCTGTGGCATCTGGGGCACGCTGTCACTTGGGCTGTTCGCGAGCGGCCAGTTCCAGGCGGCAGGGTCGAGCCCGACGGGCGTGCCGCAGATCGTCGCGAACTCCCCCGCGGCGCTTACCGGCCTCTTCTACGGCGGCGGGTTCCAGGTCCTCGAAGCTCAGATCATCGGCAGTGTCATCGTCTGCACGGCGACGTTCGCGAGTGCGATGGCGATGTTCGCCGCCCTCAACGCCTTCAACCTGCTGCGGGTGTCGAAGGAAGGCGAGCTCATCGGGCTCGATCTCGATCAGCACGGCATCACGGCGTATCCGGAGTACGTGATCTCCGGCGCGTCGCCCATACCAGGCAAGGGGTCAGAGGTCGGGGTGATGGGAGCGCCCAAGCTGCGGCCGGAAATGACCCGAACGTAGGGCACCAGGATGGTGCGGGCGAACCAGCAGAGACGTGCTCCGCTGGCTTCGCCCGCTCATCCGGCTCGAGACTCGCTTTCCGGCATGGCTGTCTCGCCGATGGATCCGGGCAGCGTCAGCATCAGCAGCGCCGCCGCGAACGTGACACCCGCGAGCGTCACGATCAGCGAGTCGTAGGTGCCCGTACGGTCGTACGCGCGACCGAGCAGCACCGGCCCGGCGGCGCGATGTCGAATTCGCCGCCGGCCCCGAATCCCATCACCGCGGCCGCCACGATACCGCGCTCGAATGTGTGCGCGGTGCTCAGCACCAGAATCGCGGCAGCCGTCACTGCCAACAACCCGGCACCCACGCGCGCAGCCGGAAGGCGATCGATCAGCCAGCCCGTCACGAGCCGGCCGGTGAGGTCGCCGGCGGCAAGCGCCGACAGGACGATCGCCGCCCGTGCAGGGAGCACACCGCGATCGGTGAGCAGCGCGGTCATGTGAACGCCAATGCCGTTGACCGCCAGCGTGCTGGCGAACGTGACGACGATCAGCGTCCAGAACATCCGCGAGCGAAGAGCCCTGACGAGCACGGGCCAGACGTGCGCGCGATCGTGAGCGCTAGGGGCCGAGCGCTCCCGCACGAACCTGAAGACGATCGGGACGCCCAACGTGACCGTTACCAAGCCCAGGACAAACCAGGCCTGCCGCCAGCCGGCCCGCTGAATCAACCATTGTGCGGCAGGCGGAAAGGTCATGCCCGAGAGCCCGGCCCCTGCGAGCATGACGGCCAGCGCCCGTCCCCGCTGGTGCTCGAACCACGTGAACACGACGCGGGCGTAGGCCACAGGCGACGTCCCGATGGTGGCGATCCCAATCACCGAGAAGACGATGAAGAAGTGCCATAGGTCATCGGTCAACGCCGCCAGTGACATGACGCCGAGACCGGCGACGAGCAGAGCGCGGGGAATGATGCGATGACCGCCGACCCGATCCAGCGCCGAGCCGAGCACTGGCGCCGCCAAGGCCGCGCACAACGCCATCACGCCGTAAGCGGACCCGGCCGTCTCGCGCGACCACGAGAAGGTCTCGGCCATCGGCTTGAGGAAGACGCTGAACGTGAAGAAGGGTTGCGAGGCGCAGTAGACGCCAACCGCCGATGCCGCGGCGACTCGCCATCCATCGCCGCGTGCAGGCGTGCTCATCTCACGTCCTTCGACGCTACTTGCCGGCCTTGATCTTGATGTCCCGATAGCACACCGCGTCGCCGTGATCCTGCAGCAGGATGTGTCCGGTGACCTTCGTGCCGAACGCTTCGACGTCCTTGAACTTGCTCGCCTTCACCGCCTGCAGGATCTCGGGGCTTCCGAGCTCGTAGTCGAGCACCTTGATGCCGTTCAACCAATGCTCGACGTGATTGCCAGACACGACGATGCGCGAGTTGTTCCACGATCCCGGCGGAAGGGCAGGATGGGTGGTCGCGGGCTTCACGTCGTAAAAGGACGCCGTGCGGCGATTCAACTCCTTCGCGTCTTCATGCCGCTCATCGTCGATGACCTGATACTCGTGGCCGAGCGCACCACCCAGCGCAGCGCCGCCTTTGCCGCGGACCGCGGGGTCTTCGCTCACGAAGTATTTGACGCCGCTGTTGCTGCCCGGCTCGACCTTCCACGAGAACTTCAGCTCGAAGTCGCCGTAGGTGCCGGTTGTGATGATGTCGCGCTCGCCCTTGGTATCCGCACTGTCCGCGGGCGGCAGACCGATACACCCATCACGCACGGTCCAGCGAAGGCCCTGCGCGTCCTTCTTCAGATAGCCGCGCCACCCGCTCATCGTCTTGCCGTCGAAGAGCAGCGTCCAGCCAGCGGCCTTTTCAGCCGGTGTCAACGTGTTGTGATCGGGTTCTGCCGCGGCGGCCGCGCCGGCGGTTCCCACGAGCAGTGTCGTCAGCAGAAGGGCAATATGTGCACGCATGGCGTTACCCTAGTCACCTCCGCGTCAAGACGCAAGTCGTGCGTTCTCTCCTGGGCTCTCGTGCCC
>JBKPMA010000137.1:0-6443 GCA_046731935.1 Acidobacteriota bacterium | reverse complement strand
GTTCCTCGCCGCGCGGTCGATGGGCAAGACCGTTTTCCTGGCCAGGCTTTCGTTTACGGAGTTGCAGCGGACGAGTGTGGCGTGGCTGGCGCCGAACCTCGCCACCTTGACGAAAGAGGCGAGCGGGTCGGAGCTGTACTTTCCCGAGAGAAGTCTGGCTGGATGGCTGGCTGAGCGTAACCTGCCCTGTACGGTGTATGCGTTCGAGAAGGTCGGCGTGCGTCCGCTGCGCGCCGCGTATCAGCGGCTTGTCGAAGAGCTGCGCGTCAGCACCGTTGTCCTCGGGGACTGGGACCGACATCCTCATGCGCGGAGACGAAGCGGGCCTCGGAACTCCCGCCGAGGACATGAGCAGCCTCGCCGCCGTGTCGAAGCTGAACGGGATCGAAGGATTCGTCGCGAGCATCGGGTTCGGCATCGACGCGTTTCATGGCGTCTGCCATTCGCTCGTGCTCGAGAATATCGCGTCGATGACACGCAAGGGCGGCTATCTCGGCGCCTTCTCGGTGACGCCGGATTCAGCCGTGACCCCGCCCCCACAGCAAGAGAGGATGTGGGCCGGGGTCATTCGTGATTCACCAATGCACCCCGGCCGGACCTCAGGCCGCTAGGCGCCGGCCAATGCCTTCAGCTTCGCTTGCGGCCGTTTCAGCGACTTGCCTTTCTCGAGCAGTCCGGCCCAGAGATCACCGACCTTCGACACGCGGTCGGGCATCGAACGGAGCGAGAATGTCTTGGGATCCACGACGCCGCGCTCGATCTCGTCCCACGTGCAGGGCGCCGAGACCGGAGCCCCCGCCCGCGCGCGCACGGTATAGGCAGCCGCGAACGTCGCGCTGTAGCCGTTCCGTCCCGTATCCACGTAGATGCGCCCGCTGCGATCTGCCTTGCTGAACTCGAGCGTCAGGTGCTCAGGATCGCGTTCCGCGAAGACGCGCCCCACCACATTGGCGAAATGCGCCACCTCGCCGATCGGCGTCTTGCCGTCGATCGGGACGACGATGTGAAAGCCTTTGGAGCCGCTGGTCTTGATCCAGCTCGGGAGGGTCAGCTCCTCGAGCAGATCGCGAAGCGCCAGAGCGGCTCTGCGGACCGCGGCGGGATCGTCGGTCGATGGATCGAGGTCGAAGACGCAGAGGTCCGGACGTTCGAGGTGTGGAACCCGTGAGCCCCAGACGTGTTGCGTGATGGTGTTCTGGTTGGTGATCCAGAGGAGTGACCTGACATCGGTCACGATCGGGTGGTGAACGACCCCGTCCTTCTTTGGAACTTCGACCCGCTCCAGCCAGGTTGGAAACCCGCGCGAGACGTCTTTCTGCCAGAAGCCTTTCCGGCCGATGCCGCTCGGATAGCGCTCCATCGTGATGGGCCGTCCCGAGAGATGCGGCAGGAGCACTGGCGCGAGGGCCTCGTAGTATGCCGCCAGGTCACCCTTGGTGATCCCGTCGTCGGGAAACATGACCTTCTCCGGATGCGTGATCATCGCCATGTGCGGCTTCAGTCTTCGGTCTTCGGTCTTCAGTGACCAGCGAGCAATCGTTCGAGTTTTCGCTTCGCGTCACGCGTGACGCCGGCATGACCGTCAGCGACCGTCTGGAAGCGGAGTGGCGCCAGCCGTGACAACGAGGCGAGGTTCTGCGCGCGATCCTCCGAGAAGAGCCGTGGGGCCACGCTCAAGCCGTCCTTCTTGCGCATCAGCGAGTCACCGGTAAACAACACGTCTTTGTAGAGGAACATCAGACTGCCGGGCGAGTGGCCAGGTGTCGCGACGACCTTCACGACGACGTCGTCGAGCGTCAGCAGTTCGTCGCCATGAAGTGCGCGGGTCACCTTCGGGCTCTGGGGCATCGGTAGCACCGTGCTCATGATCCTGCCGAAGGGCGCATAGTGGGTACTGTCTCCGGCGATCATCGCGAGATCCGCCGCTCCCGCCATGACCTGCGCTTTCGTGAACAGCCTTGCCGAGGCGTAGTGATCGGGATGCCCGTGCGTGAGGAGCACGGCGTGCACCTGCTCCGGTGACACTCCTTCAGACGACAGTTCCTTCAGGATCGCCGCACCGGTGCCATCGAGGCCCGCATCGACGAGAAATGCGCCATGCGTCGTGCGCACAATCCACGCGTACGCCCCGCTCGCCTCGACACCGACCACGCCTGGTTCCGCCTCGACGCGTGGGCCGTCGGGTGGTTCCCGTATCGCGAACAGCGCGCCGATCGCGACGACCGGCACCAGAACGACACAACCGAGCACGATCAGGAGTTTTCGTCGCATACCGATAGTCGGATCCGGCTCACGGTTCTCGACATCGCTACCCTCTGGTCGCGACTGACTCGCGTACCACGTCCGTAGGCTGCTTGTCGAAGCGGACGCCGATGAGACGTGGGTGACGCAGCTTGTCGTGCACCGTCCACTCGATGAAGGCCACCTGGACGACGACCTCTGGCCGCACCCAATGTGCCCGTACGCGCGGCAGGCCGGTGGCCCTGGTAAACGGTGAAGAGGGCAGTTCGATCGCGTCGAGACGTTGCCGCAGCTCGATCAGGAGCTTCGTGTCGAATCCGGTGCCGAGCTTGCCGGCGTAGACGAAGTCGCTGCCGTCGTAATAGCCGATGAGCAGGGCCCCAAGGCCCGTGCGAGCGCCCTGCGGATCCGTGAACCCGCCCACGACGAACTCCTGCGACGCCTCGCACTTCATCTTCAGCCAGTGCTTCGAGCGGCGGTGTTCGTACGGGGACCCACGGCGCTTCGCGATGACGCCTTCCCACCCTTCTTTGCAGGCGAGCTCCCACGGGCGTTCGTGCTCCACGAGATCGACTCTGTGCATCGGTGCTTCGAACGGCAGCGCGCTCAGCAGCGCCCGCCGTTCTTCGAGCGGCAGCGCGGTGACGCTCCGTCCATCGAGCCAGAGGATGTCGAAGACATGGTAGGCGCCGCTTCCATCCCACGCGGATTCGCCGTCGAGAATCAGGTCGTGCACCGGCAGCCGGGCAATCACGCGCGCGAGAGCGGGATGCTGTTGCGGAAGGCGGTTGCGCGAGTACAGCCGCACGTCACCGCCGTCCTTGTACGCGAGCAGCCGGATGCCGTCGAACTTGCGCTCGAACAGCCAGTCGACGCCGCTGAAGCGTTCCTCGGTCAGCGTCGCGGCCATCGGCTCGAGCCAGTCGGGCAGCCGAGCGGGTGTCACCCGATCCCCGGGAACCACTTCACGGCATTGTCGTGATACAGCTTGCGCAGCACGTCTTTCGGCAGATGCAGGCCTTTCGTGGTGCCCTGCTCGAATGCCACGTCAGCCTCGCCCGAGAAATACTTCCAATCGCGCTCGTATCGATCCGCCCACTCCTTGAGCACGGCCTCCGTCTTGTCAGGCGGATACAGCACGTTGTCGGTGCCGTACAACACGCGGTCCTGATACTTGATGAGGAACGCACGGACCTTCTCCGGGTTCTGCATCATCAGATAGTTCACACGGGCGGCCGTATCGACGGCGAAGTTGGAGTACTTGTCGAATCGCTGGGCGATCTGATCGACGTCCACTTCCATACTGCCGAGATGTGCGCCGACGACTTTGAGGTTCGGGTGCAGCTGCAGCAGGTGATCGCGAGCGGCGAGAATTGCTTCCTTGCGCGGCCATTCGGGGTGCTTGTAGGCGTATTCCTGGGGATTCGCCTCGTAGTACGTGTAGTCGGGACTCTTCGGATCGGGCGGCAGCCAGCACGAGTCCGGTTCCGCGACGTGGGCGAGGAGCGTCTTCTGGCGGGCGGCGATGTGCTCGAAGATGCGGCTGTACGCAGGATCGTCGGGCAGCACGTACGTGCCGTCCTTCCGCTTCACCTCCATCCCGACAACCTTGTACAGCTTGACCGCGATGGCGCCGGCGTCGAAATCGGCATCGAGCCGTTTGTTCACACGCGCAACGAACCCCTGGCTCTCGAAGCCGTAGGGATCGATCGTGGTGCAGACGCTTGCCCTTCCCTTGGTCAACCGGTGCACGGCGAGGGCATCGGTCCATTGCGGCTCCATGCTTTTCGCAAACGGATCGCGATCGTCGATGAGGAGCACGTTGAGCCCGCGAAGGCGGAAGCGGGAGAACAGGTCCGCGAGCGCAGACACGTCCTGATAGGCGTGCATGTGCGTATCGATCGGCTCGATGGCGGCGAGCTCCGATACATTCGCGTCGTCGCCGCTCGCACTCCGCATTGTCGCGCCGGACAGGCCAAGAACCAGAAGCAGCGCGAGCGCCACGGCGGCTCGCTGGTTCAATCGGTTCAAAAGGTTCAAGCGGTTCGAAAGGTTCATAAGGTTCCTTGGGTTCAAGAGGTTCTCGCGGTGCGATCTTCGCTTCGACCTTTCGACTCTCATCGCAGTTGCGAGAGCTGCTGCGCGACCTCCGGCTGTTTCGGGTCGAGGCGCAGCGATTGCCGGAACGCATCGACCGCCCGTTGGCGCTCGCCCAGGGCCAGCAGCGTGATCCCCATTCCGTTCAGCGCCATTGTCGTCGGATTCGCTTTGATCGAGCGTTCGAAGTAGGGCAAGGCGTCAGCCGGACGCCCGCTCGACGTGAGCACGCCGGCCATGTACAGCAGCGCCTCCGCATTCGCCGGATCGAGCGCGATGGCTTTCGTGAACAGCGACAGGGCCTCGTCTCGACGCCCGGCGCGCATCCGCAGTACGCCGAGCTTGGTCGTCGCCTCGACGTCGCTCGGATCGAGTGCGAGAATGCGGGCATATTGAGTCTCGGCGGCCCCGAGGTCGCCGCGGCGCAACCCGAGATCGCCCAGCCGGCGGACGGCTTCGATCTGATCGGGGACCATCGTCAGCACACGTTCGTACAGCGTCGTGGCCTGGTCGAACTGCTGCTGCTGGATGCGGACTTCGCCGAGTGACAGCAGCGGCTGCACGAACGACGGATTCTCGCGTGCGGTCTGCTCCAGTACTCGGGCCGCCTCATCCAGCCGGCCCGACATCCGCAGATTGTCGCCGAGGACGACGGCGTCTTCGGCGGTGAGCTGTTCCTGTTTCTCGAGCACGCGGAGGTCGCCGATCGCGAGATCGTGCTTTCCCGCGGCTTCGTACGCGACGGCGCGCGTGCGGCGCGCCATCAGCAGGTTTGGATCCTCCGCGAGCACCGCTGTCAGCTCTCGGATTGCGACGTCTGGCTCCACGCGGGCCGCCGACATGCCTCGATTGAGCCGAGGCATGAGGTGAATGCCGTCCTTGGGATCACGAAGCGGACCCTTGGCGCCGGTCGCGCGCTGAACGTTCCCGCTGACGTAGCCGAGCGCCGTCAGCCGGCGCGCGGCCTCCGGATCGGTGGGCGCGGCGGCACTCGGCGGCGTCCGAGTGAGCGCCGTCTCGAGGCCTTTCTTCAGGCGATCGCCGTTCGCGGCATCGTCGCCAGCCAGATTGGCGGTTTCGCCGCCGTCCTTGTCCAGGTCGTAGAGCTCGGCACGCGGGGCATCGATGTACTTCATGTGCCCGAGGCGCATCGCATGGAGCGGCGCCCATCCCAGCTCGAGCTCGGAGTAGAGGGATTCGGCGTAGGCCGGCGCGTCGCTCAGTTCGCGGCCGTCCGCCGCCGGCCGAAGCGAGCGTCCGTCGACAGGCGACGGCGACGTGAGGCCGGCATAGTCGAGCAACGTCGGAAGAACGTCGATGGAACGTGCGACGGTTTTCGCCGCACGATTCGCCGTGATGCCCGGGCCAGCCATGATCCACGGGACGCGCAGCGTCGCATCGTACAGGAAGAGGCCGTGTGTGCCTTCGCCGTGCTCGCCCAGGCTCTCCCCGTGATCGGCCGTGACGAGCGTCAGCGTGCGCGACAGGTCGCCGCGCGTCGTGAGCTGTTGAAGCAGCCGGTTCAGCTCGCGATCCACGAAGGCGATCTCTCCGTCGTAGGGATTGGTGCGGAAGCGTCCGAGCAGATCCGCCGGCGGCTCGTACGGCGCGTGCGGATCGTAGTAGTGCACCCATACAAACCAGGGCGCGCTCGAGCCGCCTCCCTGTCCAGCCAGCCATTTGAGCGCCGCATCGGTCGTCGCGTCGGCAAAACGCTCGACGTACGGTGTCCGGCGGCGGTCGTTCCCCCGGGGCAGATGGTCGTCGTACAGCTCGAATCCCCGATCGAACCCGAACCGTCGATCGAGCGGGAAGCCCGATACGAAAGCCGCCGTCCGGTAGCCGGCCGCCCGGAACGTCTCGGCCGCCGTGTGGACCGACGCGGGCAGCGCGAACCCGCTGTTGTTCCGGAAGCCGTGCCCGAGCGGGGTGAGGCCCGTGAGAATGGTCGCGTGTGATGGGCCGGTCAGCGGCGCCTGAGACATCACCGTGACGAAACGCACGCCGCGTGACGCCAACCCGTCGATCGCCGGCGTGGCTGCCGTCGTATATCCGTAACAGCCCACGTGATCCGCCCGGAGGGTGTCGATCGTCACGAGCAGGAC
>JBKPMA010000136.1:0-3873 GCA_046731935.1 Acidobacteriota bacterium | reverse complement strand
GCTCGACGCCGGCCGCGAGTATCGATTCATCTCGTTCAACATCCCTAATCTGCATTACGTCGAGGATGACCTCCGCTTCGATCAGGTGAGCGCCTGGCGGCTGCCGGACGCGTACGAAGTCCACGACGCCCTCGCGACGATTGTCCAGACAGGCGGACGCGTCGCACGGATGTACGCGCTGTCGGTGCGCCGCCCGGCCGACGATCCGTCGCTCCCGCGGTATGTGACCGGTCCCGGCGCCTTCAACGAAGAGGCGTTCGCGGCGCTCGATCGCGTCTTGAAGGAAGCCAACGATCAGGGCGTTCGCGTCATCGTGCCGTTCGTCGATCAGTGGAGCTGGTGGGGCGGCATTGCCGAGTACGCCGGCTTCCGCGGCAAGACGGCGGATGCGTTCTGGACCGATCCGCAGGTCGTCGCCGACTTCAAACAGACGATTGCCTACGTCCTCAACCGAAAGAACACGCTGACCGGCGTTGTCTACAAGGACGACCCCGCAGTGCTGGCGTGGGAGACTGGCAACGAGCTGTCGAACCCGCCCGAGTGGCGCCGCGACATCGCGGCGTACATCAAGTCCATCGATCCGAAGCACCTGGTCATCGACGGTCTGCATGCCGGGTCCCGGGGCATCGCACTCGACGCGCTCGACGATCCGAACATCGACATCATCTCGACCCACCACTACCCTGACAGCGGCGCGAACATGGTGGACGCCGTCGCCGACGCCCGCCGCATCGTCGGATCGCGGAAGGCGTATCTGGTCGGTGAGTACGGGTTCGTCCCGACGTCCACGATTCAGCAGCTCCTCGATCAAGTGATCGCAAATGGCGCGTCCGGCGCTCTCATCTGGAGTCTGCGGATCCACAGCCGCGACGGCGGGTTCTACTGGCACGCGGAGCCGGCGGGCGGCAATCTCTACAAGGCGTATCACTGGCCTGGCTTCTCCACCGGTGACGCCTACGACGAGAGGGCCGTTCTGGCGTTGCTGCGGCAGAAGGCCTACGAGATTCGTGGCGAGCAGGCACCCGACCTTCCCGTACCGGCACCTCCCGCTCTCTTGAGCGCTGGGGGACCACACGCACTGCGATGGCAGGGATCCGTCGGCGCCACGAGCTACGACGTCGAGCGTGCCGATCAACCGTCGGGGCCCTGGACGGCCGTCGGCCTCGATGTGGACGAGAGCGCCGTGCAGTACAACGCGCGTTTCTGCGATCCGTACGCCGCCGCCGGGTCCCGCTACTATTACCGCGTGCGCGCGCGGCGCGGCGACCAGCGGTCCGAGCCATCGAACGTGATCGGTCCGATCGGCAGCGACGTCGCGACCATCGTCGACGAGCTGATGGACGCCTCGAAGCTGCTCGGCATGGGCGGTGATGCCCGCTTCGACTCGACGAATCCACGGCGGACCAAGGAAGACATGTCGCGGGTGAAGGGATCGTCTGGCGCGTGGATCGCCTACCGCACGCGCGGGCCGCTGGCGGGCGTGCGCGTGCAGACGTTTTTCGCCGGCGACGTGGTGGATCCGTTCATCAGCGTGTCATCGGACGGCCAGTCCTGGACGCCGGTGACGACCCAGCGTGAAGGCTTCTACGGAGGCCGGAACGACTACGACTACGACAAGACCGTCCGATACAGCGTAGGGACCGTCCCGGCTGGTCAGTTCTTCGTCCGGATCCAGTTCGGCGCCGACATGCAGGTTGGCCGCGTGGAAATCGACGAGCGCGCAACGTCCGGCGCCCAGCGTCACTAGTACCAACGAGGCTCCGACTGAGCCTGGCTCGCAGGTGAACGCCTCGTGGTTCTGGCATTGCTGGCTTTGCCCCGTCGCGCGGGGCGGACACCTTGACGGGGGCACTCTCCGACTCAGTCGCGGCGCCGATGCACCGTCACGATGTCTCGGTGGCACGGCCGCACTTCAGCGGTTGACCGTGCCGTATGTGTGGGGCACACTCTCGGCCCCGGAGGGTCTCGTTCATGAAGAAGTGGGTGATCGGCTGTTTGATCGTGCTCGTCCTGTTGGGCGTCGGCGGCATGGTCGGAACCTATTTCGTGTACCGCTGGGGGAAGGGCAAGGTCGACTCCTACGTCACCAGCGTCAAGCAGTTTGGCGATGTTGCCAAGATTGAGGCGCAGGTCTCGAACAAAGCATCGTTCGCCGCGCCCGCCAATGGCGAGCTCACGACCGATCAGGTCGATCGATTCATGAAGGTGCAGGAAGGACTCGAGACCAAGATGGGCGCGCGCCTGAAGGAGCTCGACGCCAAGTATCAGTCGATGTCGAAGGCGAATGGCGGCAACGCTTCACTCACCGAAACCTTCGGCGCGATCTCTGATCTGGGATCCCTCATCGTCGAGGCCAAACAGACGCAGGTCGAACTGTTGAACGCGGAGCACTTCTCGGTCGACGAGTACAACTGGACGCGCCAGAGCATCTATTCAGCGGTCGGAGTGCCGATGACGGGCAACTTCACGGATGCGTTGAAGAAGGCAGCCGAGGGACACCCGCCGACCGGCGATACGCCGCACGATACGATCATTGGCGTCGTGCCGGAGCACAACAAGGAACTGGTTGCGCCGCACGCGGCGAAACTCAAGGACCGCGCGGCGTGGGCGTTCTTTGGGCTTTAGGCGTTGGGCGCCGACACCGCCTGACGCCTGCAGCCTGTTTTATCCGAACGCCTGCCGCAGGTCCTCGATCAAATCCTCCGGATGTTCGAGGCCGATTGAGAGGCGCAGCAGATTCTCGGGGGCCCGCGTCCGCGGGCCCTCGATCGACGCGCGGTGCTCGATCAGGCTCTCGGGGCCTCCCAGACTCGTCGCCCGAGTGAACAGCCGCAACCTGTTCGAGTACTCGATCGTCCCGGTCCGATCCGCACCCTTCACCAGCATCGAGAGCATGCCGCCAGGCTGCGCCATCTGCCGCGAGGCAATCGCGTAGCCAGGATCTGATTCCAGCCCCGGATACAACACCTGCTCGACGCCGGGATGCGAGGCCAGGAAACTCGCCACCGCGAGGGCGTTGGCCGACTGCGCTCGGACGCGATACGGCAGCGACCGTATGCCCCGCGAGACGAGCCAGCATTCGAAAGGCGACGGGACCGCGCCGCCGGCGACCTGCCACTTCAGGATCCGGTTGAAGATGTCCGACGGCTCGCGCGCGATGACTGCTCCGCCGAGGATGTCGCTGTGCCCCCCGAAATACTTCGTCGTGGAGTGCATCACCAGATCGACGCCGAGCTCCAGCGGACGCTGCAGCATAGGTGTCGCCCACGTGTTGTCACAGGCGACCAGCGCCCCGGCACTCCGGGCGATTTCCACCATCGCGCGGATGTCGGTCACTCGCATCCGTGGATTCGACGGCGATTCGATCCAGATGAGGCGTGTGGAGGGACGCACGGCACGCGCGACGTCTTCGGGGCGCGTCATGTCAACGAACGTGCTCTCGAGGCCCCAGGGCGCGAAGTGTTCGATCAGGAGGTCGGGTGTGCCGTAGTACGCCTCTTCCGGCGCGACGACGTGGTCCCCGGGCCGCAGTGCCTGGAAGACCGCACACGTCGCTGCCTGTCCCGACGAAAATGCAGCGGCCCCTGCCCCGCCCTCGAGCGCTGCCAGCGACACTTCGAGCGCCCGCCGGTTGGGATTTGCAGACCGCGAGTAGATGTATCCCGACGGGTACGAGCCGTCCGGCGCTCGCTCGAAGGTCGTCGAGAGATGAATGGGCGGCGTCACTGCTCCGGTGGTGCCATCCACGTGCTGGCCGGCGTGCACCGCGAGCGTTTCGACTCGCATGAGAACCCTCCGGGACTGGGGTCAGTGCTTGAGACTCACCATCACGCCGACGCCCTTGGGCACCACCATCGGCATCGCATAGAAATT
>JBKPMA010000135.1:0-2630 GCA_046731935.1 Acidobacteriota bacterium | reverse complement strand
TCAGCGCGTACGCGGGACCTCACACGGCAACCCTCAGCGAACGTGCGCGCCTTTTTCCTGAAGTACCAGGACCGGATCATGTATGGCACCGATCAATCGTGGCGACCGTATCGGACACCAGACGTGACACCGACCGACGGCGATCGCGCGAAGTTCGCAGCCGATCTCGAAGCGCAGTATCGTCGCGACTGGGCGTATTACGCCGGCGCGGGTGCGATTGACTACGGCGGCCAGGCCGTCGACGGCCTCGCGCTGCCGCAAGATGTGCTCGAGAAGTTCTATTCGAAGAATGCCGAGCGAGTCATCGGCGTGCACTAGCGAACCGCAGCCGTTACGGCACGCACGCTGCGGTCCCGCTGTCGCGAAACGGCTCTCCGGCGGCTGACATGAAGTCCCACGTATAGTCTGTGGCGCCAAGCGTCAACTTCAAGACTCCGTACGAACGATTGGCTCGGACTTCGCTGTTAGGCCGAACCTGTTTGAACTCGTAGAGGCCGCCGCCGCCCGTGCCGACGACGAACTCTCTGACGCCCCGTTGGGGATCGGCCTTGCCTTTTGTGTCCTGTGGCGCGAAGCGTTCGTAATCGTGGTCGTGCCCATTGATCACCACGTCGGCGCGAAACTCGTAGAGCACCCGCCAGGCTTCCAGCATGTGCGCCGATTCCCGCTGGTCGCGACCGTGAGGGCCTGAGCTGAAAACCGGAATATGCCAATAGGCGAGCGTACACGTGGCCCGATTGTCGGTCAGGTCCTGACGCAGCCACTGGATCTGTGGTGACTTCTGATCGGCGGGGATGGAGCTGTTCAGCGAGACGATGTGCCAGGAACCGAGGGTGTAGCTGTAGTAGCCGCGATGATCCGGGCCTGCGCTGTCACCGAAATACTCGAAGTACGCCTTCGCCTTGTCGGTGAGGTAATCATGGTTGCCTGGTGCGGGACGTGTCCGCGCCTTGTGACGCCCCCAGCTCGCATCGTAGCAGTCCTTGAACTGCTTCATCGCTCCTGACGGATACGCGTGATCGCCGACCGTGAACACCGTGCCGGAAATCTTGTCGAGCAGTGCGGCGGTCGCAACGGCGCCCGAGCCGCCGTTGATGTCACAGTTGGCGATATCGCCGGCACCGACCAGGACGACCGGCTCCTGATCCTGCGCGCGGGACGCGGCTTCACCGGTCACCGGCCGCCAAGTCACGACTGACGCGGCGCCGCTGCACACGGAGAGGACCACGAAGGAGCCGATAGCAGTGCGGGCGACACGCCGTCTCATGCGGATTGACTCCTCTGCATCTGGAATGCGAGCGCAACTCTACCAGGGCTGCTCTCACGCGCACAGCGGAACTGGACTCGCTCCCCGAGCCTGAACTGCGATTCAACTTGCCCACTGACCGTTGGCTAAGAATGAGATGATGCTGATAGGGGGCGAACGGCACCTCTGTCGCCGGTGCCGGGCGCTCACCAGAGGCGGACGCGGGACGAGAAGGGGCCGATCACGCTGAAACCGAGCGGCAACGTCGGCTCTGGCACACACACCGGGAGCAGAGGCGACCACGATGGCCGTCAATCTGCCTTCAGCCAGGTGCGGAGAATTTCGAGGGCATCAGGACTCAGGCTCGTATGCAGCTGAGCCTGCGCACACTCGTATGCGCGGGTTGCCTGCTGGCGACAGGGGTGGGCGCCGCGTCCGCGCAGCCAGCCGGACGGCTCGCTGGCGTGGTTCGCGATGCCACCGGCAGCATCTTGAGGGGTGTGACCGTGACCGTCGCGGGGCCCACTCTGGTGACGCCACGAACCGCGGTCACGGACGATCACGGCGGATACGTCCTCGAGTCGCTCCCGGCGGGCCGCTACCTGGTCGCGGCCGCGCTCAGCGGATTCGAACCGCGGACGACGGAGGTCGACGTTGAGGGCGGTTCCGCGACGCTCGATCTCGTACTTGCCGTCTCTTCGTTCTCCGAGACGATGACGGTGACGGCGACGAAGACGGGCGCTGCCGACATTCAATCGACACCAATTGCCGTGACCGTCCTTCCCGCCAGGACGCTCGAGCAACTCGAAATTGAGACCGTGGAGGGACTCGCCGGCGTGGTGCCAGCCGTGACGATCTCGCAGCACACCGGAGCGGCGCAGGTGACCATCCGCGGCATCGGCACCAACAGCACGGTGGCTGGCGCCGATCCCAGCTCCACCGTTCATCTCGACGGCGTGTATCTCGGACGCCCGGTGATGGCGTTCATGGATTTCCTGAACGTCGACCGAGTCGAGATCCTGCGCGGTCCACAGGGCACGCTCTATGGACGCAACTCGGTCGGCGGCACCATCAACATCGTCACTCGTCCCCAAACCA
The DNA here is from genome assembly GCA_046731935.1 of Acidobacteriota bacterium. GTDB lineage: Bacteria > Acidobacteriota > Vicinamibacteria > Vicinamibacterales > JAENWD01 > CAVUPP01. The sequence goes on along the minus strand of JBKPMA010000135.1, from coordinate 286 downwards.
CCAACCTCGAGACGAGCGCTCGGCTCACCGCCGGTAATCACGACAAGCTCCGCGCCGAAGGCGCTGTCAGTGGCCCGCTGATCAAGAACAAGGTGATGGGCAGTGTCGCGTTTCTCCGCGGCACGCGCAAGGGCTTCGTGACCGATCTCGATCATCCTGACCACTCGCTCGGCAGCGAGGACACCTGGGCCGGCCGAGGACAGATGCGTCTCGTCTTCGGGACCCACAGCGAGTTGCTACTATCGGGCGACTACGGCCGATTTGACGGCATTCCACTCACATATGC
>JBKPMA010000134.1:0-20818 GCA_046731935.1 Acidobacteriota bacterium | reverse complement strand
GCGTTGGCCGCGAACTGGCGCTCCGCGGCGAGCGCAATCACACGCTTCAACGCCGTCCGCGGACAGCCGGCGAACGGTGAGCCATCCGGCGTGTAGATGTCGCAGATCATCCGCGCGACCTTCTCGCCCGACGGGTTGTCCCAGGGAAAGATGACAAAGGTGTTCAGGTCGGGCCTGAGGTACATGTCCGACTCTTCGATCCGGACGAACCCTTCGATCGACGAGCCGTCGAACATGATTTCGCCGTTGAGGGCGTCCTCGAACTGGCGGTTCGGAATCTCGACGTTCTTGATCGTGCCGAGGATGTCGGTAAACTGCAGGCGCATGAACTTCACCTGCTCCCGCTCGGCCTGTTCGAGAATGCGGGCTTTCTGCTCGGCCAGGTCGTTCGAGGCCTTCTTGGCTGTCATCGGTAGCGCTCCTGCCGAGGTGTCCGACGTCCGGCCTTCTCACGACTACGGATAAAAATTCTTGCCGCCACGCACGAACGAGGCCTGGCCACCGCAGAAAGAAGCGGACTTTCGTGCGAAGTGTAGCGCAGAACGTGCATGGGATGCACGAAATAGGGTGATGACGGCCAGATGAGCAGAGCGCGCGTCTGAACGACAGACAACGGGGACCGCGGGGGCTCGTTCGGCGCGTGTCAACGCATCCGGCGCCTGTTTGGCGTCGGCGGCGATGCGCCCGCGAGACGCGGACTCAGGGAGGCGTGCAATGCGGACGTGGACAGCGATCGCGGCTGCGCTGACGCTGGCGGGCGCCGGCGTGTGGGCGGCCGTGATGCCAAACCAGCAGGGGACGGCGGAGTCAGGCACTCAGAAACGGATCGAAAAGCGAGTGACGGTGAGCGACGACGGCGATGGGCCGCCCATGCTGAAGTCGCTGACGTGGGCGAGTCAGGACGTCGAGATCGGTGTGTCGATTCGCGATCAGGATGCGGGCGCCACGAGCGCGGGCGCCGTCGTCGACGACGTCCGTCAGGACAGTCCGGCAGCCCGTGCGGGCATCAAAGTGGGCGACGTGGTGACGGAATTCGATGGCGAACGCGTGCGGAGCGCCAGACATCTCTCGCGCCTGGTCGAAGAGACGCCGTCCGGCCACTCCGTCAAGCTCGCCGTGACGCGCGAGGGGAAGCGCGTCGATCTCAGCGTCACTCCTGAGGAGGGTCGTGCCGCCTGGTTCGGGGCTGATGGCCCGATGACGTTCGAGGGATCAGCTCGCTTGAAGCCTGGGGAGCCGCCGTTCAAGATGGACGCGCCACATACGTTCGCGTTCAAGGGAGACGGTCCGTTCCTCTACAAGCGCGCGCCCGGCGGCGAGAGTTTCGATGTCCTGATGCCGCATCAGGGGCGTGGACGACTTGGCATCGGGATTCAGGAGCTGACGCCGCAGCTCGCCGAGTACTTCGGGACCAAAGACGGCGCGCTCGTGACCAGCGTCGCCGCAGATTCGCCGGCGTCGAAAGCCGGCATCAAGGCCGGTGACGTCATCACCGCCGTGAACGATGCGTCCGTGTCGTCACCCTCCGAGCTGACCGAAGCCGTGAGCAAGGCTGAGGACGGCTCGAGCGTCAGGCTTGCGTACACCCGCGACCACAAGGCCGGATCGGCGACCGCCACGCTCGACGCGAAGCCCAAGCCACGGAAACCCTCGCGGCCAGCCTAAGCAAATGCGGATTGCGGAATTCGGAATGCGGAACGCAAGATGCGGAATTCGGGATGCAGATCTCGGATGGCATTCCGAATTCCGATTCGAAGCGAATTCCGCACTCCGCAATCCGGATTCCGAATTCCGTTAGGAATGTGTTTGTTCGGCCGGTAGCGTCGTGACGAGCGTTGCCAGTTGAGCGGCGATGATGGCGGCGACGGCGCGGGTCGTCTCACGGCGCTCGGCGCTGTGTAACGTCTCGGCTGCGAGGACGCCCACGCAGCCGTCGCTCGTCAAAATCGGCGTGACCAGAGCGCCTGGTGATTGGCCTTGTGCCGCGACGGTACGTTCGGCACCTTCGCGCCACGCGGCGGCCGCCGCGTTGTCGGCATCACGCGGAATCGGGTGCATCCTCGCGAGCAGCGCCGGACTGTAGCCGTGCGCGACCGCCGGAAACAGCGCCGCGCCGGCGCGGTCCGCCACCCACACGATCACGCCCGACGCATCGAGCAGGCGGGCGGTGCGCGCCAGCAGCTCGGGGAGATCCGACGGATCGAGCACACGTGCCAGATCGGTGCAGAGCTCGGCGGCCAGTCCGAGCTCAATGGCGTCAGCCTCCGGCGGCGCTGATCGCGGCGGCGCAGGGGGCGCAGGCGGGGGATCCGGGGGCGTGATGTCGCGGACGGCGACCGCCGCGGGCGCCCGCGGCGGCTCACTCTTGAGCGTCGCTGCCCCGGCTGGCGACGTATCGGCGGCCATGAGCGCGCGGAGGGCTTCGCGCGTATCCTGCGGCGTTGTGCGGCGAGGCACCGGGACGAGCAGCAGCGTTATAGCCAGGATCACGGCCGCGGCCCCGCCCAGGATGTACGCTGTGTCGAGGTCGAGGGCGCGGACCCGGGCCTGCGACGCGTTCTGTTCTTCCGCGTTCAGCCGCGCCATGGACTCGATCAAGACCGTCGTCGCACCCACGCTCTCGGTAAAGATCACGTCGGACGCCATCAACGGCTGGCTGCCCTGCACGAATCCACGCGCCCGCCGATCCAGACGCTGAAAGTCGCCCAGCACGCCAGCCGCTCCACGCGTCGCTGCGCGCGCGGCATCGCTCGTCACGTCGTGCTCGAGGGCGCCAAGTGCCGAGGCCAACGCTCCGGCGGTCTCCGTGACGCGCGCCATCCAGAAGTCGGGACCCTGCCCCTGCGCCACGTAGGCCTGTTGCGCTGCGCGCAGCTGTTCGACGAGCAGACCGGCGTCGTGCGTTCGCCGCGCGATCTCGAGTGCGCGCTCCCGCTCTTGAGCGACCTGCTGTCGGACCGTATAAACGGCGTACCCTGCGCCAACAGCGACGGCGGCGGCGATGATCCAGAGTGTGATCCGCGTGCCGCGTCGACTCATCACGGCGGTCACCGGACGTCCGAAGCGGCGCGCTGTGCCGCGAGGATCCGCTGGGGTGCCGGCTGCAGCGCGTACATCAGGCCGCCAGGCAAACTTGCCACGAATGTGACCGCAAGGTAGAGGAGTGCGAGGGAGACGGCGAGCTCGGTGGACACGCCGATCCGGCCGAAGAGCAGGATGTAGAGCGCCTCACGGACACCGAGACCGTTGACACTGACTGGAAGCATGCCGCCGAGCGAAATGAGCGGCACGAACACCGCGACGGCGATCAATGGAAGGTCGTAGCGCAACGCGCGTGCGTTCAAGAATACCACGCCGATCACGATGGCCTGGAACGCGAGCGACAGAGCGAACGCGTTGACGAGGACCCGATGCGCCGCCCAGTACGGGGTGATCGCGGCATAGATTGACGCCGCGCGCCCCTGCAGCCGGCGGAGCGGCGTCGACACGATAATCCGATCCACCGCCTGATAGATCGCCGGCCGCATCAGGACGACGTTCACGCCGATGAACGCCAGCGACAGCAGCAACGCAAGCGCGGTCAACGGAAGATGAAACAGCGTGATTGGCGGCGCCCACCATGCGGCCACGCTGGCGATGAGCAGCAGCGCGAGCAAGCCAAGGTTGCGCTCCATGAACACCGAAATCGTGGCGCGCGCCGGCTGACCCGTCTCGCGCGCGAGCAACAGCGCCTTCACTGCGTCACCGCCGATGATCGTTGGCAGAAACAGGTTGAAGAACATCCCGATGAAATAGAACGACACCATCCGGCGGTACGGCACCGACAGCGCCACGGGTTCGAGGAGCATGCGCCATCGCCACGCCGAGAGTGCCTGTCCACCCGCGTACAGGAGCACACCCGCTGCCACGAACTCGAGCCGCGCCATGGACAGCCGCCCCAGAATTGCGCTGGTGTCGCTGAAGCGGAAGATGAGCGCGTACAACGAGACGCTCACCACCGGCTTCAGCCAGCGGAGAAGGCGTCCACCAGTCCGTCCGCCTGGCTGAAGCAGACCCTGGGCCGGCGCTCCGTCATCGGCGCGCGAGGGCATCCCGCAACTATAGAACGGAGGGCGACGTGTTGCGTAGCGATCAGGCGGCTCGCGCGGAGACGGCTACCGGGCGAGCGAGGAGGATCGGACGGGCGCGGCGCCAGGCTTGAGAATGACGTAGGTCGGCAAGCCGACGGCCTTGAACCGCGCCATCGTCGAGCGGGCCGGCTCGGCGTCGGGGTCCTCGGCCTGGAACTTCACCTTCACGTAACCATCCAGCGCGGATCTGACCGTCTCATCCGCTAGCGTGGTCTTGTCCATCGTCAGACAGTTCTTGCACCACGTCGCCCAGAAGTCGATGAGCACGGGCTTCTGCTCGCGCCGCGCGACCTCGAGTCCCTCGGCAAGCGACGCGTGCCAGCCGGCCTTCAGCTGTTCGTCGACACTCGACCGCACGGCCGATCCGTCGACCCAGCGGTTTGCGAACAACTGATACGCCTCGTAGCCGTAGTACGCGGCCGTAACGAGAATCAGGACGCCGAAGGCTTGCTTGACGCGGACCATCCAGGCACCAGGCCGCGGCAACGACGCCAGGCCTGCTCCGGCGATCGGCCAGGGGATGGCCATGCCGACGCCGAGCACGAACGGCAGTCCCAGCGCGATGGTCGTGCCGGTCGAGTAGAGGTTGCTCGCAAACAGGACGACCTGGATGACGACCGGAGCGACACAGGCACCGGCCAGCAGGGCGGCGACAGCCCCCATGCTGAACGCGAGCACGAACGTCCCGGTGCCCGCAGTGGGATTGAACGCCGTGGAGAACCGCGAAAAATCAATCTCGAACACATCGAACATTGCCAGCGCGAGGCCGACGAAGAGCACGGCGATGGCGAGGTTGAACCACGCCGACGCGTTCAACGTGCCGAAGGTGCCGGCCGTCAGGATGACGATCACGCCGAGCACGCCGTACACGAGCGCCATCGCGCTTCCGTATGCGGCACCAAGCCAGAAGCCGCGCTTCCTCGACGCTGCGGTCGCGCCCGCGCCGATGATGGCGAGGTTGATCGGGATCATCGGCAGCACGCACGGTGTGAGGTTCAAGGCGATGCCGCCAACCAGGACGATCAGCAGAATGGCGAGCGGTCCGCGGTCTTCGAACCAGCCCTGTGGACGGATGCCCGCTTCCGCGTTGTGGACGAAGTCGAGGAATTCCTGCACGCGCAGATAGCCGCCGGTCGTCCCCGCCACCGCAAATCCATCGAGCGCCTTGATATCAAAACGCTGCGCCGGCGATGCGGACGACGAGGCGGCGGCGCTGCCGCTCGGCGTCTCCACGGCCGCCGTGCCCTGGCCGAACCGGATCGTGTCGAACAGCGGATCGCGCGCGCCACGTGATCCTCGGCCTGGCGGCACGACGGTGACCCGCCACGCGAAGCTCGCAGTGGCGGGAGCGAAACACATCTTGTCGTTGCACGCTTGATAGCGCAGGCGCGCTGGCACTTCGACAGTGCCCGGCGGCGTGCCGGCGGCAATCGTCAGTGCCACACCGAGCGCGAACTCGCGCGGATACACCGCGAGTGGCTGCGGAAGGCCTTCCTGTTTCAGATCAACCGCCTGCGGGTACACCGTTTCGACGACGGTCATGTGCGCGGGCGGCTCGACGCTGAGGACGGTGGGGATGAGTGCGGGATCGCGAGGCTGATGCGATTGCACGTGCATCCCCTCCGGCAGTCGTACCCCGAGCGCGAGATGCAGTGTAGTGCCGGCTTCGACGCCGGCGGCTTCCGTCAGCGGCGTCAGCTCCGCTTTCACGCCGCGCAGCTGCGCGTGGGCCAGAGTGCCGAGCAGAAGCAGCCCGGCTGTCGTGACAAAGACACGCCGCATCAGTAGCTGCTCGCGATGTTGGCGCGTGCCTACTTCGTATCCTGCGGCGGCCGTGCGGGCGCTTCCGCGACGGGGCGCAGAGGAATGATGCCGCCCTGCGATCCCGGCATCGGCATCCAGTCGAATTTCACCGGCGGCACATCCTGGAACATGAAGTCCCACTTCCATCGCTCCGACGGATTCGATCCCTGCAGCCAGTGGCGCGCGTTGATCGGACGCGCGAAGGTCAACGACCGCAGTTCGGCGTACGCGGGATTCGACGACAACGCATCCGCCAACGCCGCGCGAACCTCCGCAGCGGAGGTGTAGGGCATCGGCTGCCCGATCGCCTTGGCGACGTCGAAGAAAATGTCGCGATCGTCGCGTGCCTCGCCCGGCGACTCGAACGCCTTTGCGGCGCCCTGCAGCCGGCCCTGGTCGTTCGTGTACGTCCCTTCCTTCTCGACCCATGCCGCACCGGGCAGCACGACGTCCGCCACACGCGCGAGATCGGTGAGCAGGACGCCCTGATAGATGAGGACGGGTACCTTCCCGTTCTGCTTCGCCTCGACGAGCCAGGACACGTCGCCGAGGGATCCAGCCGGGCCTGGATCGAACACGTAGAGGGCCTGGACGCGTCCGGCTTCGATTTCGGCGCGCAGTGGACCGAGATCCGCGGCGCCGCCATTACCGGCACCGACGGGAAGACCCAGATCACGGGCACCGTTCACATTGGGCGCGTCCACGGCGGGCACGACGAACTTGGTGGCCGCATGCTGCGCCTTTGGCGTCGCGCGCCAGCTGAGCGCAATCTGATCGGCCAGGCGCTCCACGAGGAACAGCTCCTCGTTCGACGCGTGGGCAGAGACAAGAAACGTGAAGCCGTTGGTCCCGCGTTTAGCGGCCACGGCCTTGAGCGCCGCATCCCAGGTGGCCACCTGGGGGACGCCGGTACCGTCCTTGACGAGCGGCTTCATCAACCGGTCGTCGCCTTCGATCCAGTGATAGTTGAAGCGGCCGATGTCGCACATCCAATAGCCGTTCACTTCGTGATTGAGCCGCGGCGTGAAGCGTACGAGACGCGCGCCTTTGGCCCATTCAGGCTTGGCTTTGATCCAGGCCGTGACGTTGCAGCCCTTCGAACACTGCGTGCAGATCGTGTCCACGGCGTCAGGGTTGTCCCACGGCCGGGACTTGAACCGGTAGTCACGAGTGGTAATGGCGCCGACGGGGCAGACGTCCATCAGATTGCCCGACAGCAGGGAATGGACGCCTTCTTCTTCGAAGGTGGCGATCTCGCTGCCGTTGCCGCGATCCGCGATGCCGATCTGCGCGTCGCCGTCGATCTCTTTCATGAACCGCACGCACCGCGTACAGAGAATGCAGCGGTTGCGATTCAACATCAGCGTTGGACCGAAGTCGACGTCGGCTTTGACGCCTTCGCCGTCGAATACGCGCCGCGGGAACTCCATGCGGCTCTGCGGAGCTCCGAAGCTGTACGAGAAATCCTGGAGCGGACACTCTCCACCCTTGTCACACACCGGGCAGTCGAGCGGATGGTTTACGAGCAGGAATTCGAAGACGCCGGCGCGGGCTTCCACGACATCAGGCGTCTCGGTCAACACCGCCATGCCCTCGGTGCATTGGGTCGAGCATGCCGTCTGGAGCTTCGGCATTTTCTCGATCTTCACGATGCATGCGCGGCACGAGCCGTCGACAGTGAGCGCCGGGTGGTAGCAGTAGTACGGGACCGAAAAGCCGTGCTCGATCGCCGCCTGCAGCACCGGCGTGCCCTTCTCGACGGTAACGGGCTGCCCGTTGATTGTCAGGGTGACCGTGTCCATAGCCTCCCGATCATATCAGGCTGGCCGGTCGGAGACACCCGCCGGGCGTCTGGGCCGAGGCACAATGGTGGCCAGTTCGTGACCTCTCCACGCCCGCCCATCGAACGCACGCTGCTCATCGCCGCCACGGTGTTCTCAGTGGGACTGCTGTTCGCACTGGCGTCCGAGCCTCGTCGCGTCGGCGACGGCGTCGAGTACTGGGCAATGGCGACGCAGTTGGCGTCGGGCCGGAGCCCGGCGCCGAACGCACCCGAGCTCGCGGCTCTCAAAGCGCACGCAACAGCCATCGGCCACGGGTTCGACCGCTCGACACTGAGCTTTCCCGAACTCGTCGGGGCCGACGGCCGGCAGGATTTCCCGCACTTCTGGCTCTATCCCGCTGCGGTCGCGCCCGCCCTCGTGCTGCTGACACTGCTCGGGGTTCATCCCGCCTGGGCCTTCACGTGCACCAACCTGCTGCTGCTCGCTACCGCATGGGCGATCGCCGCACGGCGCCTGCCGCTCGCGCCTGTCGCGCTCGTGCTTGCCGGACCGCTCACGTGGTGGATCGACAAAGCGCACGGCGACGTGTTCACGGTGTCGCTGCTCGCCATGGCATGCGCGCTGTGGTCGGAGTCGCCGTCTGCAGCACTCGTGGTCGCGGCACCCGCCGCGGCACAGAACCCCGCACTGATGCCGCTGTGGACCCTGTGGGCCATCGTCGCGGCCTGGCGTCTTGGCGCGCATGGCGCGACCCGGCCGACGGCGCTTGCCGCAATCGCCGCAGGAGGCGCGATCCTGTTGCTGCCACTCGCGTATTACCAGTGGCATCTCGGCACATGGTCGCCGCTCATGCACTACATCAAGCCCAGCCCGCCGTCGGTGCGGACGATGCTGACGCTGGTTGCCGATCCAAGCGTGGGACTCGTGCCGAACGCCCCGTTCGTGTGCATCGGTGCCATGGTGCTCTGCGCGACTGCTGTGTGGCGCAGCACATCACGGGTGCCGTGGACGACATGGCTGACCGCCGCCGTGGGTACCGCGTCACTGCTTGCCAGCTTCGCGCAGTCGGTCAACCTCAATCATGGGGCGACGCCGGGCATGAACCGCTGGATGCTGTGGCTGACGCCATTCGTACTGCTGTTTGCTGGTCGCGGCGCACAGAGCATCGCGACGACGACGCGCAATCGCATCATGATCGCGCTTGCGGCGGCGAACGTCGTGTGGGGCATGTGGGCATTCCGGCCGGCGTTGCCTGAGGCGTACCGCTACCCGTCCCAGCTCTCTGCATGGCTGTGGACCGCGGCGCCGCGCATCTATCAGCCCGCGCCCGAAGTCTTCGCCGAGCGTGTCTCGCATCGCGAGCCAGCGCTGGTGCCGACCGCCTGGACGGGCTGCACGATTGTCCTCATCGAGAATGGATCCTGGCCCGCGCCCTGTGTGCCCGTCTCGCCAACGCCACCGGCGTGCCGCGGCGCCGGGCGCCTGTGTTTCGCAGTACCGGCCGCGAATGCATCGGAGCAGCGCGGCGAAGAGACCGCGTCATTCACCGTGCTCGGCCCTGCCGCGTTCCCACGAACGGCGGTCCATGGCTGGTCCGCAGACGCGCCCTTCCTCGCGAGCTTGCGTGCGCGCCTCGGCGCACTCGGCGTCGATCGATCAGCGGCGCCGGATCTCGTGCGCGCGACGCAGGCGATCGAGTGGACCACCGCGTGGTCAACGGGTACACGGATCGCGATCTATATCGAGCACGCGTCAGGCGCCGCGAGCGTTCGCGTACGCGTCGACAACGATTACGAGGGCGAGGTGCTCGATCTCGATCGGCAGATCGTCGTGGCTGCCGTGACAGTGCCGCACTCTGGTCAGACGCCTACCGTGATCGCGCTCGACGCGCCGATACAGCATGGGTTGATCGCGCTTGCCGCGCGACAAAATTGACGCGTTTTACACCTGAACTGTTTCGAAGTGCCGTTCCCCGACACGCGCCGCGCGTCGTCTTGACAAGGCGCGGAACCGGACGTACCGTCGACATGCCACCTGGTTCCCCCTCTCCTCCCCGGAGGTTGTCATGGAGGCCACCCGCGTTCGCGCCCGCCTTGCCCCAACCGGCGAGTGGCTCGTGGCCACACTGTTTCTTCTGGCCACGATTGGTGTATCGACTCTGATTCTGCAAGAGCTTCGTACGCCCGTCGTGCTGCCCGCGACCGCTGCCGGCGTCGAAGCCTCTGAACCCAGTGACGTGCCCGCGGCGATCCCTCCGCAAGCAGTTTCCGTTTCAAGCCTGCTGCTGATGAACGGCGTGGTCATCCGCGTCGGTGACACGGAGGCTCGCATTGCGGACGAGCTTCCAGCCGCGACGCTCGAAGCGTCCGCCGAAGATCGCGGCACCATCGGCCGCCGCGTCACGCGCGCGTATCAGTTCCAGGGGACGCGCTTTCTGCTGGTGTTCGAGCCCTTCGAGCGGCAGGGCGCCTTGCGCGTTGCGGGAATCTACATTCGGTAGCCCGGCGCACGTCAGTCCGGGTCCCTGATGAGCGCCGCGCGATCGCGGTTCACGCGCACCGCGCGGATCTTGCCGGTGACAGGAATCCGCTCTTCGACGATCTGCTCGGTCAGTTTGACGACGATGTCCTTGAAGGACCCGTCCATCGATTGCACTGACACTGTGATCGGCAGATCGAACACGCGAGCGCCCTGGTCGAAACGGATCACCACGGCCTGATTCTCGCCGGTGCCTTCCGTCCGCGTCGTCCAGGTCAACGCAGGCAGATCCGATCCGTAGATCCACCGCTCGAAGAACCGCGAGAGCGGGCGCTCGGCCTCGGCTTCGAATGCGAGCCGCAGCCCGTCGGTCCCAGCCTTCTGAAAGCGGTTCTCATCATAGAACCGCCGAATGCCTTTGAAGAACGCATCGTCGCCCACCAGGCGCCGGAGCATGTGCAGCACCATCGCGCCCTTGTTGTAGACGACGGCGCGAAGGATGCGCGTGTCGCCACGCACGTGACCCAGCCGATACCCCAGATAGACCGGCCCCTGATCGGAGGTCGTCACGGCCCAGCGGCTCATGGTGCGGATGATCCCGCCGAATACGTCTGGCCCACGCAGATGCTCCGCGTACAACGCGGCGAAGTATTGGGCGAAGCCCTCGCTCAGCCACTGCTCGTGATAGTTGCGCCACCCGATACCGTGGCCCCACCACTGGTGAGCCACTTCGTGCGCCAGAAAGAACTCCGGATAGTTTTCGAACGAGGCCGGATCGTCACGCCATCCGAACCGGCTGCCCGGCAGCGGCATCTGCAGCGCGGCGAAGTACGCGGGGCTGTGTCCGCCCGGCAATTCACTCTCGACGACACCGAGCGTGAACGACGGATAGGGCGCATCGTGAAGCAACCCTGCGTAGAACGAGATGATGTCGGTGGCGCGATCGAGCATCTCTCGCGTGCGCGGACGCTGCCGGACGTTGGTCATCGAGCGCAGTTTCACCGTGCCGTAGTGCGGCACACCGCGCGCATCCGGACCTGGCGGTATCTCGTTGCCCAGCGAGATCTCCTGCGTGTCGCCAGGAACGAATCGTGACACCAGACAACCGAGATAGCGCACAGGCTGCGACGCCGCGAAGACGTAGACCATACGCGGCTCGGCGTTTCCAGTCTTGATCGTCAGCGGAGAGCCGCCGGCGGGCTCGCCCGTGCACACCGCCGCGAAGCCACGCGGCAGCGACATGCGTACCTGCGCCGTCGCGTAGTCGGTGAACGTGCCCTGCGGGTACCAGTACGCCTGATTGCTGTAGATCCAGCTCGGCTCGGGTTGAAGTACGGCTTCTTCACGCGGCAGCGCCTGACCGACGCCGATCGCTTCGCGCTCGACATGCTGCGGCTCGAGGCGGCCGCCGTAGGCGACCGTGAGCGAAATCTCCTCGCCGCGGCTGAGTGGCGTCGGCAGGTTTACGACCAGTGTGTCCTGATTGCGGACGCGCAACGGGAGCACGCGTCCGAACCTGTCACTCACGACCGATCGGACTTGGAGCGCACCCGCCAGGCGAAGCGTGACCGACCCGAGGGCGTACGCGCGAACCCGCAGCTTGAGGCGCCCATGTCCTTCGATCCAGAGCCGTTCGGGCGAGAACTGGACATCGACGTTGTAGTCGAGCACGTCGTAGTCCATCTCGTCCTCTTCGTTGTAGAACGGGCCCTGCGTGGCAAGGCGAGCCTTCGACGCATACACCGCCAGGTTGTGCCGCTCGGTCCGATTGAACAGCGTGATGTCTTCCGGCTGGCTCGTCGCGTGTGCGTAGGTCAACGTACCGAAGCGACGGGTTGGTATCTCCGCCAGAAAATCGGACGTTGTCGGCAGCAGCGACCACGCTTCGGTGGCCAGGTCGCCGAGATCCACGCTGTAGGACCGGCCGATCTGCGCGTTGAAGACGTTCTGCGCCGATCGCAGCGCCGATTGATCGACGGATGCAGGGGCCAGCGCCGCCGTCGTCACATGGCTTTCGAACTCGCGCGCCGGCACGCGGATGAACAGAGTGTCGAACGACGTGCGCAGCGCGTCGCTTCCGGTGAGCAGCTTGATTTGTCCGCGCTCGGTTTCCGGCGCCGGTCTGAATGTCATCTCACCGCGCCCCATGACGACCAGTGCGGTCGTACCGCCTCCTACCGTCGCGGCGAATGCCGCTCCATGGGGGATGAAGAGGTCGAGGTCTTCGGCGGTCACGTGAAGGTTGGTGACCGTGTATTGACGCGTCGGGTCCAGAGACAGCCGGAACAGGCCTTCAACCGACGACACGGTCGAAATGCGCGTCACCTTCGGCTCGCCGTCCGATGGTCCCTCGAGATCGATGAGCCACGTCGCGAGGCGGCCCGACATGCCGGCCTCGACGAGCGCTTCGACGAGGACGCGGTCGCCTGTGGTGGTGGCCGCGCGGTCTCGTTCGAGCATGGTGACCTTCGATGTCGCCGTGGTCACCCACCGGTTCTCGAACGCCGTGAGGCTGTTCGTGTCGGCGTTCAGCGCGGCCAGGGGCGCGAGCGCGCCCTGGGTCCCCGCTTCGACGACGCGTTGGATCCGTTCGATGACGGCACCGATGCGATCGGGCGGCTTGGCGGGAGGTTGTGCCGCAGCGCGGCCAGCGGATGCCGCGATCGAGACGATGACGGCCGCGAGCAGGCACAGCGCGGACCTCGCGCGCGCGGATCCGCGGCGCGACCGACTGGCGGGGCATCTGTGAAAGCCCCCGGAATCACGACAGCCCCCCCACATGACGCGTCGTCGGGTACTTTACTCTCCACGAGGTAGAGGTCGCCACGTTCATCCCGCCGAATCCGTGACTGGAGGTCAGGACGCCGGAGATGGAGAGACCGGCAAAGGCAGCGGCCGCCGGATCGCCAGCACCGTCAAGTCATCGGCCAGCCGTGTCTCGACGGCGTGGGCCTGCACCGCCGACACGATGGCCGTGCCGATCGTCGCCGCGTCCTCCCACCAATGCCGCTCGATCGTGTCGATGAGGCCGGCGTCGTCGAACGGTACGCCCGCGCGATTTTCGGCTTCGGTAATCCCGTCGCTGTAGAAGACGAGGACATCGCCCGGTGCGAGCGTCGTTTCTCCGGCGGTGTAGGTGGCGCCCTCGAACATGCCGAGGGCGACCCCGCCTTCGGTCAGCCGGTCGATCGCGCCATGCACGCGCCGCAGAATTGGCGGCGTCTGTCCGGCGTTCAAATACGCGAGGCCTCCGGTCACCGGATCGAAGATTGCCAGACAGAGCGTGACGAATCGCGAGCTCGGTGCGTGCCGCGAGACCTGCACGTTCAGCCGCTCCATCATTGTGGTCGGTGGCAGGTTCTCGTCGACGAGCGTCCGCAGAATCGCCAGCGTCAATGCCATCAGCAGCGCTGCCGGACTGCCCTTGCCCGCGACGTCGCCGAGCGCGATGACGAGCCTGCCGTCGGTCATGGGCAGCACGTCATAGAAGTCGCCGCCGACCGTGTTTGCCGGGCGCGTGAATCCGTAGGCTTCGATGCCGCCGCCGACGATCATCTCCTGAGGCAGCATGGCCAGCTGGATCTCGCGAGCGATTTCCAGATCGCGCTTGAGCGTCAACCGATCCGCGACTTCGAGCAGCACGAGCAGATTCATCAGCAGGAACGCCGTGATGAGCCAGAACGTGCCGTCACCGAGATTGAGGACAGGAACGGCGACGTAGGGGCCAACGGCAGGTGCCGTCGGCAGCCACATGAGCTTGATGCCGTGGATGCCCGAGAGTGCGCCCAACACTGCTGCGATGACCGCGAAGCCGTAGATGGCGCGCCTCGCGGGTGAGAGGCGGGACGTGAACGCAACGAAGAGCAGGCGGATGCGGGTGGTCCAGCGCGTGTGCCACGGCATCGCCGCCAGAACGCCTTCATCGACGTTCTTGACGAAGAAGCGATAGGCCTCGGGGGCCTCGAGTGTGAAGATGCGGCGCAGATCCTGGTGGTTCAGATCCCGCGTGTACGTCTCGAAGAACGTGTACGCATGGCCGACGCCCAGCTTCGCTGCTGCCTCTTCGAGGCGCTCGGCCGTGCCGGGCTTGGGCGGACGGGGAGCTTTCGGGCGCCGTGACGCGCCGGTGGCCATCAAATCACTCCAAGCGCAGTACCGACATTCTTGAATGCGTCGAGCGCGAACTGCAGATCGTCGCGTGTGTGCGTCGCCGTGACGATCGTCCTGACGCGAGCCTTGTCGCGCGCCACCGTCGGGAACGCGATGCCCTGCGCGAACACGCCCTGTTCGAAGAGCGTGTCAGACAGCTTCATCGCGAGAGCGCCGTCGCCGACGATCACGGGCGTAATCGGGCTCTCGCTGATGCCCGTGTTGAAGCCGAGCGCGGCCAGTCCCGCTTTGAAGAAGCGGGTGTTCTCCCAGAGACGTTCGATGATCGCCGGTTCTTCGAGCAGGACGTCGATCGCGGCGAGACACGTGGCGGCGACCGAGGGCGGATGCGACGTCGAGAACAGGAACGGGCGCGCGCGATGGTAGAGGAAGTCGATCAGGCTTCGACTGCCGGCGACGTACCCGCCGAGGGCGCCGATCGCTTTCGACAGGGTGCCGACCTGGATATCCACGCGCCCGTGCACGTCGAAGTGATCGATCGTACCGCGTCCGTTCGCGCCAAACACGCCGCTCGCGTGCGCATCGTCCACCATCATGATGCAGCCGTATTCCTCGGCAAGCGCGCAGAGATCGGGAAGCGGCCCGAGATCGCCGTCCATGCTGAAGACGCCATCGGTGATGAGCAGCTTCCTCGGGCCCGACGGCAGATCGCGCAGGATGCGGCGCACGGCGTCGACGTCCTTGTGCGGGAACACCTTGATCGTCGCGCGACTGAGGCGGCTGCCGTCGATGATGCTTGCGTGATTCAGCTCGTCGGAGATGATCACGTCCTCTTTCGACAGCACAGACGACACCGTGCCGGCATTCGCCGTGAATCCGCTCTGGAACACCACGACCGCCTCGGTCTTCTTGAATTCCGCGAGCCTTCGTTCGAGCTCCATGTGGATCGCCATCGTTCCCGCGATCGTGCGGACCGATCCTGATCCGACGCCGAACTGTTCGATGGCCTCGAGCGCGCGCTGCCTCAACCTCGGGTGCGTCGTCAGTCCGAGATAGTTGTTCGATGAGAGGTTGACGACACTTCGATGATCGAAGTTCGTGCGGGCCTTCTGCTCGTCCTCGAGAATGCGCAGCCGGCGATAGATGCCCTGGCTTCTCATTGCGTCGAGTTCCTGCGCCAGATACTGAAGGGGATCGCGGCGGGTGATGGTGCTCATGTCCTTACTCTATCAGCCGAATCAGCGCAGCTGGAGGAGGACGTCGCGGTTGAAACGGACGATTTCGACGGCTCCTTGTGTCCTCAACCAGGCCGTAATCGTCGGACCTTCGCGGCCCGGGAACGCGGCTTCATGAACGAGGATATGTGTGGCCGGCAGAGATTGCAGCCGGTTCCACGCGCGGTCGGGATGGACGAGCGGATCCTGCAGGGCCGTCACATTTACCTGGTAGGAATCAGGCATGCCCCCGCTATAGCCATTGATGATCGGACGGCGATGCGCCAGCGTGTAGTACATCGCGCGCAAATCCCATTCGACGATCCCATACGGTAATTCGATGAGAACCGTTTTACCCGGCAGGGCCGCGACGGCTGTGTAGACGGGCGGCGGCGCCGAAACTGGCTCGAGACCGCCTTCCGGGGACACAAACCGTCCCACCGGAATCGCGCGATCGAGCGGCACCGGCGCGGCCATCCCCTCGAGCACGGCGAGGATGCCCAGGCAGACACACGCGATCCACGCCCGCCTCCAGCGATTGGCGATCGTGGCAATCCCGCACGCCGCCAGCATCGAGAGGAACAAGACCGCGATCATCGCCAGACGCGCAGGTACGCGCAGGCCATCCACACCCGGCACGTACAGGTAGCAGAAGAGATACGGCGCGCGGCGGATCAACGGCAGACGGTGGCTGTAGATCGTCGGACCGAATGAAAACACGACGGCCGACAGCGCACCGAGTGCCAGCCAGGTCTCAGCGCGCCGCAACGCGGCGAGGGCCGCCGTGCGGAACGACGCGGAGACGGCCGCGAGAACAACCGGGGCCAATGCCAGGACCGTGAGGACGAAGGACAGACGAATCCTCTGAATGTCGCTGAACCAGACTCGGCGGCCGCTCGCCAGTGATTGAACCGACATGACGATGGCGGCGAGGCCAGCGAGCCCCGCGACCAGCGCAATGCGGCGCCGCCATCCGCGAGACCTGGGAACGCGATTCGCGGTGATGATGCCGCTCACCATCAGGGCAATTGCGACGGCTGCAAGAACGATCAGCACGAGTCCAGGGAACAGCTCGTTTTCCGGCCCGGGCGACGCCCGGAGTACCGATCCCCACAGCCACTGCGTTGGGTACGTCGTCCAGTACGCGGTGACATCCGCCGAATAGAAACGGACTTCGTCGAGCGGGCGCGCGGCGAAGCCGATCTGGCGCAGGCGGTAGTACGGGATCAGGAACGGTGTCGTGAGCGCGGCGATCGCCGCTACCGCCACGGCGAGCCGCTGGAGCAGCGCGCGATCCCGCCATCGCCCACGCGCCGTGAGTTCACCGGCTGTCCAGAGGGCGAGGAAGGGAAAGAAGTACACCAGAAAATAGCCGCACGACAGATTCTGCAGAACAACGGATGCCGCGAACCCGACAATAGATCTGCGCGATCCGGTCTGGAGATGCCGCCTGAGCGCATACAGCGCGAACGGCATCCACTGTGCCGACAGCACCTGCAAATGCGACAGCTGAGCGATCCGGTAGGGCGTGAACGCGAAGAACAACCCAGCGAGGATCGCGGCCGGCGTGTTGCCCGTGAGATCGCGCGCGAGAAGGAACGCCCCGAGTCCTGACAGCACGTACGTCAACAGCAGCGAGATGTTGTAGCAGAGGATCGCGTTGTCGGTCGCGAGGTGCACCGGCAGCACCATCAATGCCTGCGCGGCGAGGTGCTCCGAGTACGCGAGTGCGAGCGGAGCCGGATGAAAGAACGTCGGATTCCACCACTCGTGCCACGCGGACCAGTGGCCCGCTGCGAGCGCCGTGAGGTGCTGGCACGTCCACCGGAGGATCCAGGTGTTGAGCACTGGATCCCCCATGTCCCACGGCAGGGATCGGGGCATCGCCGTCGCGAGCGGCCATGTCCATGCGATGGTCAGACCCGTGTAGACGGCCGCCGCCCACGCGGCGCCCTGCCAGCCTCGTGGCCACTCGAGGCGGCGGACTCCGCCGTTCCGCGGGTCCCCTCGTACGGCAGCCATCGTTACTCGTCGCGGGTCAGTTCGTCGAAGACCACTCGGATCATCGCCGCCGTGGGCACGGCGAGCAACGCGCCGATGATGCCCAGCAGCGATCCGCCGAACAGCAGTGCCACCAGCACGGTCACCGCACTGACGCCCACCTGCTTCGACATGATCTTGGGGACCAGCACGTGATTTTCGACCTGCTGCTGCACGATGAAGAAGATGGCCGTGGTGACCGCGTGACCGGTGGAGACCGACAAGGCGACGGCCACGGCTGGAATCGCGGACAGCAGCGGTCCCACCATCGGGATCAGCTCACCAATCCCCGCCAGCACCCCAAGCACGAAGAAATACGGAACGCCGATGATCCAGAGTCCGATCGTCGCGCTCGTGCCAATCAACAGCGCGAGCAGCAACTGGCCGCCGAGCCACGCGCTCACCTTGACCGAGATGTTGTGCGACGCAGCCTGAAATCGCGCTCGATGGCGCGGCGGCACCAGGCGCGTCATCGTGTCGAAGATCTCGTCCGCTTCGACGAGCATGTAGAAGGTCAGGATGAGAATCGTGACCACGCCGAAGGCGCCGCCAGCCACGCCAACCACCGTCAGCAGGACGGTCGACACGGCATCGCCGCCGACGCCGGCGGCACCGGCCGGCACGCGCTGGACGATCTCCTGCCACGTCAGTTGGTGCTCGAGCAGTCCGTGCGATACCAGGTAAGCCTGTGCCCGCTCGACCATGCCTGGCAGTCCGGCGCCGAGCGCCCGTGCCTGCGCCACGAGCGGCGGAAGTCCTGCTGTCACGATGAAGACGAGGACGCCGAGCATCACCAGATAGATCGCGAGGATCGCGAGCCAGCGCGGGACGCGCCGCTTGCGGACGAGCAACGGCCGCCGCTCGACCGCCCGCACGATCGGGCCGAAGCCGATGCACAGGACGATGCTGATGTAGATGAGGAGAATGACGTCGCGGGCGAGATACATCGCCCACATCACGGCGACCGTCAGCGCGACGAGGCCAACGGTCCACGCGATGACCGGACGCGGATCCTGCCGGACCGGAGCGCTCACGCTTGGCGATACTCGCGCGTGAACTGCGCGATGGCGGTGTAGATCTCGTGGAGCTCGTCGGGAGGCGCGAGGAAGACCACCCGGAAGAACCCCGCCGACTGCGGCATGCCGAAGCCGGAGCCATACACACACAGGACGCCGGTCGCCCGCAACAGCTGCAGGATGAACTGCTCGTCGGTGTCGCCCGGACGGAGCTCCACCTTCGGCATCGCGTAGAAAGCACCGCGCGGCGGGACCACTGACATGCCGGGCATCTGATTGAACGCCGCGGTCGTCACATTGGCGCGCTCGCGGAGCGCCGCCCGGAGACCATCCTGGTACGACCGATCGCCCAGCAGTGCGGGCGCGATCGCGTACTGCGCCGGCCCGTTGCTGCACAGGCGTCCGTCCGCCAGCTTCTTCAGCGCAGCGAGCAGATCGTCGAGCCGTGGGCTGCGCCCCACAACGAGCCATCCCGATCGCCAGCCGGGCGCGAGATACGCCTTCGAGAGACTCGAGAAGGAAATGATCGCCGCATCGGGCTCGAGGCTGCCCAGTGAGGGGACGGCTCCGTCGTACGCCAGATCACCGTAGACCTCGTCGGCGAGGATCACCAGGTCGTGTTTCTCGGCGAGGGCGATGAGCGCCCGCCGCACCGGTTCCGGATAAACCGCGCCAGTCGGATTGTTCGGATCGATGACCACGAGCGCGCGCGTCTTCGATGTGATCAAGGACTCGAGGTGTTCGAGGTCCGGCAGCCAGCCGTTGCCGGGATCGGTCCGGTAGTACGACGCGACCGCGCCAATCTTCGCCAAGACCGCGGTGTACAACGGATACGTCGGCGTCGGCACGAGCACCGCCTCACCCGGGTTCACGAGCGCCGTCAGCGTGAGCTCGATCCCTTCAGAGGTGCCCGCGGTGACCAGGACGCGATCGGGATCGGCCGGGAAGCCGTGGCGGCTCCAGTCCTGCGCGATCGCCTCCCGCGCCTCGGGAATCCCGGGCGACGGAACGTACCCGTCACGCCCCTCGCGCAGGGCCCGCTGCAACGCCTCGACGGCGGCCGGGGGCGGGGTGAATCCGAACGGGACGGGATCTCCAATGTTCAGGTAGCGCACCCGCCGGCCCGAGGCCTCTACCTTCTTGGCCTCCGCCACGATATTCCGAATGGCATAGCTGAATCCGTGGACGCGGTCCGCGACGGCAATCGGGGTCTGAACGGGCATGGTGAGGCGATATTAACAGGGCAAAACGCCTCACTTCCAAAAAGCCCGAAGGCTGGCCGGTCCCGTCTGTGCACCCTACCCCTGCACATTCCGGCGCACGGTGACGATAAGAGGGAAAGATCTACACAGGACATGACAGGTGGGTAAGTTTTACGCGTATTCCAGTCGAGCGGTTTGGAGCTCAGGCCGGCGACTGGGCCTTTTCTCTGGTTTTCTGGGGCTTCTTCAAATGGCAGGAACCTTGATGATGTCGTGGGCAATGGCGGGTCGGCGGGCACGGACCTGGTGGGCAATCGGCGTTCTGGCCAGTTTGGCGGGGACGACGGCCCTGGGTCAGGAGCCGCCAGTGTTCAAGAGCGGCGTGGAACTGGTCACGCTGCGGGCGGTCGTCAGGGACGGGAGAGGCCGTCCGGTTACCGACCTCGATCAGCACCAGTTCGAGCTGCTCGATCGCGGAGTGCCTCGGCAGATTGGCACGTTCGACCGCGACGACGGCCCGGTCGGGTTGGCGCTGTTGTTCGACGTGAGCGGCAGCATGGACGTGGCGAGCAAGGCAGAGCGGGCGCGAGAAGCCGCGTTTTTCCTGCTCGGGAATCTGCGGTCGGGACGCGACGAGGCCGCGATTTACGCGTTCGACTCCACGCTGCACCTGGTGCAGCCGTTCACGTCCGACCTCGACTCGATTCGAGGTCGCTTGTCGAGCGTGGCTCCCTGGGGGGTCACCTCGCTGCACGACGCGATTGCCGCGGCCGCGCAGTCGGCAGCGGATGCGCCGACGAGTCAAGGCACGAGGCGCCGGGCGCTGGTGGTGCTGACCGACGGCGTCGACAACGCGAGCAAGCTGGCGCCCGCGGAAGTGTCGCGGATCGCGAGCGCGATTGATGTGCCGGTCTACGTCCTCGCGATTGTGCAGGAAGTGGACTTGCAAGACGGGCAGGGGCATCGGGACCCGCGCCCGGACGCGGATCGGCAGGGGAACCTGGCCGACCTGGCCCGATGGACGGGTGGACAGCTCTTCTC
>JBKPMA010000133.1:0-5639 GCA_046731935.1 Acidobacteriota bacterium | reverse complement strand
ACCTGTTCCAAGGCCTCTTCAGCAAGCGTCTTGTAACGGCGATACTCGTCGCCGATCGAATTGATGAGTGTAGTCATGAAGCCCTCGTATCCGCTGAGGCAGGACACCGCACGGTGACTCTGCGTCGCGGCAAACCTGAACGCCACAGCTCGACCGCAGCCAATATTGTACGTCTCTGCGGACATGCGATCATGAACGCCTGTCGACCGATTGAAGACGGGCAGTCGATCGCCGGTAGTGAGCGAGGGAGCCATGGCCACTCAGAAATGTGCACACCCCGCGTGTGAGTGTCAGGTCGAGAGCTCGGGACCGTACGGCAAGTACTGCAGCGAGTACTGCAAGAAGTCGGGTCAGCAGGTGGAGCTGCACTGCAACTGTCAGCACCCGCCCTGCCGCTAGGGCGCGACGCCACGCTCGTCCGGCCCCGAGCGACGCCTCCGCGGCTGCGTACTCCCCAGCCGCGCTCAGCGCGAAGGATCACTCGTCGTAGGAGACGTCTGTCGACACGGCAGGTCTTTCCGGAACGTCACCACACGATCGACTTCTTCGAACCCGAGCGCGCGATGCGCGGCATGACTGACGTGGTTGTCGATGAGCGCATCCGATCCGAACTCCGTGCACCCTTCGTGGAGCGCCCATTCCTCCGCCGCGGCGACGAGCGCGCGCCCGGCACCGGCGCGGCGTGCTCCAGGGTCGACGTACCACCCCTCGAGGTACGCCACGCGATCGGTGTCACAACCGTCGACGATGTTTCTGATCGAAAGCTCGGCAAAGCCGACGGCCTTCTGTGTGGCGTCAACGGCCAGGAGCACGTGACGCGGCTCATGGCGATGGCCGGCGAAGTACTGGCGGATCGCTTCCGCGTGCCCCTCGGGCTCGTCCGGCCACAACGCCAGCCGCATCCGCAGCCATTCGCTGGCGTCGGCCGGCAGCATCTCGCGGATGTGGACATCCATCCCTCACGCCCCCCGGGGAAATGTACTTGCTGCCCTCAGGGCCTTCAAGGGCAGGTCTGACCACCTCGCCGTTCGGAGATATGATCGACGGCTGAGTGCCTGATCCACCTGCCAACGACGGAGCCAAAGGACACGAGCGCTTGCACTCGGAGTGGCTGACGAGCACTCCGTCGCCCGAGGGTGACGACACGCGCAGCCGTCAGTCCGTCCCCGCCCGCATCGGTCACTATGTCATCTCACGTACGCTCGGCCAGGGCGGCATGGGCGTGGTGTTCGCCGCGCACGACGAACGGCTCGATCGCCCCGTCGCCGTGAAGCGGATGGCATCACTCGGCGACGAGACGGCGCGTAAGCGCTTCTGGCGAGAAGCGCGCGTCGCGGCCAGCGTCAACCATCCCAACGTGTGCCAGATCTACGAGATCGGCGAGGATGCCGGTGAGCTGTTCATTGCGATGGAACTGCTCGAAGGCGTGGTGCTGTCTGAGCGGCTGCGCGGCGGTCCGCTCAGTCTTGCCGGGGCCGTTCCCGTCGCACTCGAGATCCTGAGCGCGCTGACCGCCCTGCATAGCCGCGGCGTCGTCCATCGCGATTTGAAGCCGTCGAACGTGTTCCTGACCGCTCACGGCGTCAAGCTGCTCGACTTTGGCCTGGCGCGGCCTGAGCGCGATCTCTCGATCAGCGATGCCACGAACCTGACTGGCACGGGGCTGATGGTGGGAACGCCAAGGTACATGGCGCCCGAGCAGATCGCGGGCGACGCCATCGGACCGAAGACCGATCTCTTCGCGACGGGCGCCATTCTGTTCGAGATGCTCGCGGGACGTCCGGCGTTCGTTGGGCGGACGCTCGTGGACATCCTGCACGCGACACAATACGAGCAGCCGCCGGCACTGGCCGGATCGCCGGCCATCGCGGCCGTCGATCGCGTGATCCGGCGGGCGCTCGCCAAACGCCTGGACGATCGGCCCGCATCGGCCGAGGCGATGGCGGAGGAGCTGCGTGCCGTGCGTGGCATCGACGCGACGGGCGTCCACACGCTCGCACACACGTTCACGCGCCTCGTGGTGCTGCCGTTCCGTGTCCTGCGGCCGGATCCTGAGACCGACTTTCTCGCATTCAGCCTTCCCGACGCGATTACCTCGTCGCTCTCGGGGATCGGCTCACTCGTGCTGCGCTCGAGCGCCGTCGCATCGCGCTACGCGGGCGAGACGCCGGATCTCAAGGCGCTCGCGACCGAGGCGGACGTGGACCGCGTCGTGATGGGCACGCTGCTGCGCGCGGGCGACCAGCTCCGCGCGACCGTCCAGCTCGTCGAGTCGCCCAGCGGGACGCTGCTCACGTCACATGCCGTACAGGCGCCGCTCGGGGATCTGTTCCATCTGCAGGACGACATTGCCCGGCGGGTCGTGGACGCACTCGCACCGCCACTGACGAGCGGAGCGGCGTCGACACCCGATGCGCCCGCGCATTCGACGGCGTACGCGTTGTACCTACGGGCGAACGGACTGGCGCGAACGTACGACGGCCTTGCTGAAGCGCGGGATCTGTACCAGCGGTGCGTGGAGCTCGATCCGCGATTCGCGCCGGCGTGGGCGCGCCTCGGCCGCTGCTATCGCGTCCTCGGCAAGTACGTGGATGGGGCGCCTGAGAGTGAGGCCCGTGCGGAGGACGCCTTCCTGCGTGCGCTCGCACTCAACCCGCGCCTCTCGCTCGCACACAAGTACTACGCGAACCTCGAGGCCGACATCGGACAGGCCACACGCGGGCTCGTGCGCCTGCTGGGCGAAGCCTCGCGGCACGGCAACGATCCCGAGCTGTTTGCCGGCCTCGTCCACGCCTGCCGCTATTGCGGGCTGTTCGAGCAGTCCATCCGCGCTCACGTCGAAGCCCGCCGCCTCGATCCCAATGTGCCCACGAGCATCGAGCAGACGATGCTCGTCATGGGCGACATCGATGGACTGCTGAGCATCGAACCGCCGCCATTACAGGCGGGTGCCGACGATGGCATTCGCGTGATCGGACTGGGGCTGGCGGGCCGGCGTGACGAGGCACGGCGCGCGCTGGAGCGGATGCGGCATCAGCGTCGGATTCCCGCGTTCCTCTCGTGGATCGACTACCTCGCCGCCTGGCTGGACGGATCCATGGCCGCCATGTCGGGGCGCATGGGATCGATCACGCCGCTGAAGATTCAGGAAGATCCCGAGGCGCTTTTCCAGGAGGGGTGGCTGTTCTGCGATGTCGGCGAACATCGCATCGGGATCGATTACCTGAAACGAGGCGTCGCGAAGGGCTACTACGTCGTGGACACGCTCCGATCGCGTCCCCAGTTCGACGCACTCCGCGAGGATCCTGAGTTCAAGGCCCTCGTCGCTGCGGCGGACGCTGGCCGCGAACGCGCGTTGGCCGCCTTCCGCGAGGCCGGCGGCGATCGGCTGCTCGGATCGTGATCCCCGCGCCTGCAACCGAATGAAGACACTGGCCCAAGCCGACACCGTTGTGGAGATCCTGCGCCGACTGGACTCGCTCCAGCCCACGAGCGTCGCGCAGTGGGGCCGTATGTCCGCTCCGCAGATGGTCCGCCACCTGATTGACTCGGCGCAGGTCGCCTTTGGCACGCGCTCCGCCAGTGACGCGTCGAGCGTGCTGCAGCGCACGGTGGTGAAATGGATCGCGCTGTACGCGCCGATGACATGGCCGCCGGACATCATGACGCGGCCTGAACTCGATCAGGTCCTTGGCCAGGGATCGGCGCCCGGCGATTTCGGTTCCGACGTGGCGGAGCTCGCCGCCATGACCACGCGTTTTGGCGCACAGCCCCGTGATGCCCGCTGGGGGCGCCATCCGATCTTCGGCACGATGTCGCACGCGGAGTGGCTGCGTTGGGCCTATCTGCACACCGATCATCACCTGCGTCAGTTCGGCGCGTGAGATCGCGCGCGACATCGCTCCATCCCCGCAAGCCCCGACACGTCACCGTATTCGGGTCAGCGCAGAAGCGCGGCAAGAGCCGTGTCGCGCACGCATTGAGCGACGGACCGCCCGCGCGCGTTCCTGTCGGTCGCTCTTGCACCGTGATGGATGAGCACACCGACGATGGCGGCCTGCTGCTCCTTCGCTGCGCCGCTGCCGCTGCCGCCCCGGCCTGTGGTCTGCACGGCCAGATGAAGGGCCGTGGAACCGCTCTTGTTCTTGCGCCGCGGATCGGCGCCGCCAACGAGCAGCGCCTGGACCGCCGCGGCGCATCGCGATCGGACCGCGACGTGAAGCGGAGCGACGCCGCTCTTGTCAGCCGCCTCGGGATCCGCACCCGCTTCGATCAATCGAGCGATCGTGGCGGCTTGTGCGTCCGGGTCCCAGCGCGTCGATCCGGGCGCACCACCGACCGCATAGTGCAGGGGTGTCGCACCACGCCGGTTGACAGCCCTCACGTTGGCGCCTCGATCGACCAGCTCGCCGACCAATTGGTGACGGTAGCCTGCAGCCGCAATGTGTAACGCCGTGTCACCGGCATACACGTAGTGCCCGACATCCGCGAGGAAGTACCGTTGCGCGTCCGTGCGCGTGGCTCCATGGGCGGCCGCTGACGAGGCAAGACCAGGTTCGTCCGCAAGGAGACCGCGGACCTGCGGTTCGTCGCCCGACGCGATCAAGCGGAGCAGTCGTTGGAAACCGGCGTCGTCTACCATTCAGCGCGGCACGAGCTCGAGCGTGGTAAGCAGCCTCACATCAGCGGCAAACCCCTTCACCCATTTCTGCGAGGCCTTGGTTTTGTACTTCTCACCATAGGCGGTTGTCACGGCATCGCGAATGCGATCGCTTCGCGGAAGAACAGCGCGCACGGAGATCTCGCGATCGCCGAGCTGCACGGTACCGTCGGGTTCCTGCCGGAATGCGCGAAACCATCCCGTCGGCTTGTCGTTCCAGGATCGCACGAACACCCGGCCCTCGACGACGACGACCCAGACTCCGGTGAAGCGATGCGTGGTTCCGGCACGAACGCCAAGGATCTTCGCGCGATTGAACGCTTCGACCGTAGCGGCCGGGAATACCGGCGTCCGTGCCACCTTCTTCGTCACCTGTGCGAGGCCTCACGCAGACGGGGGTCCATCGTGCTGGCGTTCGCCGAACCAATAGCACAAGCCGTCTGGTGCGACGACATAGAAGACGTTCCAGGCACCGTCGTTCCTGCGCTCGACGTTGATGTCCGAAAGCTCTTTCTGCAGTCCCCTCGTTTTGAGCTCGGCCAGCAGGGATTCCAGATGCGTGACATGAAACGCGCACCCGTCCTGCGTCGGATCGCCGCCGTTTTCAGCGAGCCCGATCTCAACCGAGTCGCGCGCGAGGACCGCGGACTTGTGCGGTGTGTCACTCTGCGACTGCAGTCTGAAGCCGAGCACCTTCTCGTAGAACGGCAGCGCGGCGGCGAGGTCTGGCACCGGCAGACTCTTCGGGTTGCCCTTGTAACCGAAGGCTTTGTTCAGTGTGGCTGTCATGCGTGACTCACCTCGCTCCGACTGTCATCATGGCGCAAACGTTCCACAATCGCCGCGACATGCAGCGCGGTCGTGTCGAGCACCGGTACCCCGCTAATCTCAGCACCCGGCAACAGCAGTGGCAACTCGGTGCCGCCGAGGATGACCTCGCGCACACCTCTGGATAGAACCGCGCCTCCATCGTGAAGCG
>JBKPMA010000132.1:0-5403 GCA_046731935.1 Acidobacteriota bacterium | reverse complement strand
CCCGACGGCTCGGTGATCGGCATGCCAGCGCCGATGGCGGCGGCCATCGCCTCTTCGACGAGGTGCACTTCACTGGCCTTGGCGCGGTAGGCGCTGTCCTTCACCGCACGCTTCTCCACCTGCGTGATCTCCGAGGGGACCCCGATGACGATCCGCGGGCGCACCCAGACATTGCGGTTGTGCGCCTTCTTGATGAAGTAGGTCAGCATCTTCTCGGTGACTTCGAAGTCAGCGATGACACCGTCCTTCATCGGCTTGATGGCGACGATGTTGCCCGGGGTGCGGCCGAGCATGTCCTTGGCTTCCCTGCCGACCGCCTCGACCCGCCCCGTCACTTTGTTAATCGCGACGATGGATGGCTCGTTCACGACGATGCCCTTGCCGCGGGCGTAAACGCAGGTGTTCGCGGTACCGAGATCGATGGCGAGGTCGCTCGAAAACAGAGAGAAAATAGAGCGCAGACTCAACGACAAGCTCCTTCTTCGGTCGCCTCAGAACGATCGGGGGCGGTCGGGCGGGGTGAGCACGCGGGCGGGCGCGGCACGGGCGTGACGTGCTACACGGCCTGGACTCGCCGGGCACGACCCCGGGTCGCTGACCGTTCTATCGGACGAATCAATCAGCTGCGAGATGAATTCCGTTCTTTCCCGTCATCTTCACTTTGTACATGGCGCGGTCCGCAGCATTCACGAGCTCTTCCGCCGAACGCGCGACGTCGGGCAGCGTGGCAATTCCCACGGACGCCGTCAGACGCACGTCGAGCAGGTCACTCGACAAGAAGCGGTGCTCCGCAATCCGTTCACGCACGCGGGACGCGACCGACCAGGCCCCCTCGCGTCCGGTGTCGGGCAGGACGACGGCGAACTCATCGCCTCCGAACCTGGCCACGACGTCCGTTTCACGCGCGCACCCTCTGATCACGGCAGCCGCTTCCACGAGCGCCCGGCTGCCGTACAGATGACCGTACGTATCGTTGATCGATTTGAAGCCGTCGAGGTCAATGAATAGCAGTGACAACGGCTTGACGCTGCGAATGGCGCGCTTCGTCTCGCGCCGCAGCGACTGGTTCAAAAACCGCGAATTGTAGAGCCGGGTCAGATCGTCAGTGACCGACAGCGCCTCGGCGCGCTGCAACAACAGCGCATTCTCGAGCGCGAGGGCGGCCGGTTCCAGCAACGCCCGCCAGGCCTCGAGCACACCCGCCGCAAACCTCGGATCCTCGGCCGCCGGCGCCGCATCCAAGCCGACCAGGGCGCCAAGAATGCGGTCACGGCCGTTGAGGGGAAACGCGAGAACGGCAGCCGCAAACGACTGGGTCACCCGCGGGTCTTGGCTGAGGTTTGCTGAGAGGAAGTCACTGTTGGTTTGCGTGACCCAGACGGCGACGGCCTGCGCAGCCGGGAGCGCCGCGGCCGGCAGCCCGCGCTCCGCCACCAGCGCCAATTCGCGCCCCGGTTCTGCCGCTACGACCGCCCAGTTGTTGACCGGGAGCCAGTCGGCGGCCCAGCGGACCAGGTATTCCGCGACTTTCTGGGGGTCCAGGGAGGCCTGAGTGGCTCGGATGACGTCGACGAGGGTATCGCGCCGCTCGAGCCGCGGACGAAGCCCGCGCTGACACGCCCGGAGGCGTGATGACAGGTCCGGCTGTGCGGCAAGAGCCATCGCGTCTGAGAGGTCCGGAGGCCGTGACCTGCCCCTAAGTCCTTCTGTACAGCGAAAATATATCACAAGGTCCGTTACCGGACCGGTGGCGGGCGGCTCTCGGCCGGCGAGGACCCGCCGTCCCTCGTATCGGCAGATCTTCGTCGCTCCTGCGCGGTCTAACTCCTTGTAGGGGCGCAGCTTTGTAATTTATGATCGTCGTTTCCCAACCGGAACCGACAGGGCTCACATATGACCATGCTCGACCGGATGCGGCGCCACCGGAACTGGCTGAAATACAGCCTGGGTATCGTGGTGCTGTCATTCATCGTTTTCTACATCCCAAGCTTTCTGCGCACGAGCGGCGACCCGACAGGTCCGAACGAGACCCTCGCGACCGTGGGCGGCCAGACGATCACCGTCGCCACCTTCCGCCGGGCGTATCAGGCTCAGCTGCAGAATTACCAGCGTGCCTATGGCGGCAGCCTGAACGAGCAGCTCCTGAAGCAGATGGGGATCGATCGGCAGATCCTGCAGCAGCTGATCGACGAGCGGGCCGCGGTCGCTGAGGCCGAACGGCTTGGCATGGCTGTCTCCGACCCCGAGGTCGCCAGGCGCATTTACGAGATTCCTGCCTTTCAGCAGAACGGGCAGTTTGCCGGACAGGCGCTCTACGAGCAGGTCCTCCAGATGCAGCGGCCGCCGCTCTCGCCGGCGGAGTTCGAGGACAACCTGCGACGGGCGCTCCTGGTCGAGAAGCTCCGTACCGCGGTCACCGACTGGATCAGCGTGAACGACGACGAGGTCACGGCCGAATTCAAGAAACGCAACGAGAAGGTCAAGCTGGAGCTCGTCGTCTTCTCCGCGGACAAGTTCCACGACCAGGCGCAGGCCACCGACGCCGACGTGCAGAAGTGGTTCGATCAGCACAAGGAGCAATACCGGATCGGCGAGAAGCGGAAGATCCGGTACCTGCTCATCGACACCGACGCGCTCAAGGCGAAGATCGTGGTGCCGCCGGGTGACATCGAGCGCCACTACCAGGAGAACATCCAGCAGTACTCGACGCCCGAGCAGGTACGCGCGAGTCACATCCTGCTCAAGACCGACGGAAAGAACGACGAGGCGGTGAAGGCCAAGGCCGAAGCGCTGCTCAAGCAGGCACGCGCCGGGGCCGACTTTGCCGAGCTCGCCCGGAAGAACTCCGAGGACGAAGCCAGCGCCAAGCAGGGCGGCGATCTCGACTACTTCGGGCGGGGCAAGATGGTGAAGGAATTCGAAGACGTCGCCTTCACGCAGCAGCCTGGCACGATCAGCGATCTCGTGAAGTCACAGTTCGGGTACCACATCATCAAGGTCGTGGACAAAAAGGCGGCGACCACGCGTCCGCTCGATCAGGTGCGCGCGCAGATCGCCGACCAGATGGCGTACGAACGTGCGCAGGAACAGGCGACACAGATCGCGAATACCCTCGCCAAACAGATCAAGACCGGCGCCGATCTCGACCGAGCCGCGGCGTCGCAGGGTTTGAAGGTTCAGGAATCCGGCTTCTTCTCGCACGACGAACCCATTATGAACATCGGGCCGGCACCGAACATCACCGAGCGCGCGTTCACGCTGGCCAACAACGCTGTGGATGGTCCGATGCGGGTCGCGCGCGGCCAGGTGTTCTTCACGACTGTTGGCAGCCAGCCGTCACGGCTGCCGACACTCGCGGAAGTCAAAGAGAAGGTGCACGACGACGTGCTGCGGGAGAAGGCGAAAGACTTGAGCCGCGCCCGGGCGGACGCGCTCGCTGCGGATTTCAAGAGCGACTTCAGCAAGGCCGCCAAGACGGCCGGCCTCGACGTGAAGACGACGGAGCTCGTGGCGCGCGGCTCGTCACTGCCCGACGTCGGCAACAACGCCGCCGTGGACGCGGCGGTGTTTGCGCTTCCGGCAGGCAGCGTCACCGGCCCCATCGTGACCGACGCCGGCACCGTCATCGCGCACGTGGTGGAGCGTCAGGACGCGAAGCCCGACGAGCTGAAGTCGGGCATGGACACGCTGCGGACCGAGCTCGTGAACGAACGGCGCAGCCGCTTCTTCGGCGCGTACATGCAGAAGGCGCGTGAACAGCTGAAGGCCGACATCAACGAGGACACGCTGCGACGCGTGGTTGGATAGTCGCGGAAGTCGGGGTCGGGTCTATCCCGACCCCGAAATAAAGACTTCGCCGTCGTGCGGGCGAAGGAAGACGCGCTCGCCGGCCAGCAGATTCAGCAGCGCGTGGCGCTCCCGCGACACATCGACGCGCACGTGATCGCCGTCGTCGGTGACCAGCGCGACGCGGACGATGGGTCCGCGCGGCGCGATCTGTGTGACCTGCGCACCGAACTGGCGCCCGCCAGTGGGTTCCCGATCGATATCGAGCAGATGCGGACGGATGAGCACGGTCGCGGATCCGTCCTCGCGAGCCGCTGCCGGATCCACCGGCAGCGCGACGCCGCCCACGTGCGCATGGCCGTCGCTCACACGCCCCGAGAACAGATTCACGTCCCCGACGAACTGGTAGACGAATGCGGAGGCCGGCCGCTCGTAGATTTCCTCCGGTGAGCCGACCTGCTCGATGCGGCCCTGGTGCATGATGACCACGCGGTCCGAGACTTCGAGCGCCTCTTCCTGATCGTGCGTTACGAACAGGCTGGTGACGTGCAGCTCGTCGTGCAGCCGCCGCAGCCAGCGCCGCAGCTCCCGGCGCACGGTGGCATCCAGCGCGCCGAACGGCTCGTCGAGCAGCAGGACCCGCGGTTCGACCGCGAGCGCACGCGCAAGCGCCACGCGCTGCCGCTGCCCGCCTGAGAGTTGTGATGGCAATCGGTTGGCGAGCTTGTCGAGTTGCACCAGCTCCAGCAGCGTCTGGACGCGCTCCTTGATGGCCTGCGCCGGCGGCCGCTGGGCGCGCGGACGCACGCGCAGTCCGAACGCCACGTTCTCGAACACCGTGAGATGTCGGAACAGCGCATAGTGCTGAAACACGAAGCCGACGCCTCGGCGTGCCACGGTCTCGCGGCTGACATCGACCCCATCGAGCCAGACGGACCCCTGGTCGGGCCGCTCCAGGCCGGCGATGATGCGCAGCACGGTCGTCTTGCCCGAGCCGGACGGCCCCAGTAATCCGACCAGCTCGCCTTCCTCCACCTGAAGGGACACATCGTCCACGGCCGTGAAGGCGCCGAACCGCTTCGTGATGTCGCGAACTTCGATGCTCATACGCTGACTGCCTCGGGCTGCGCCGCTCGTTCGATCCGCCGTTCGACGATGCTCTTGGCGATGAGCGTCACCAGGGCCAGCAAAGCCAGCACCGAGGCGACGGCAAACGCGGCCGAATACTCGTACTCGTTGTAGAGGATCTCGACGTGCAGCGGCGCCGTGTTGGTCTGTCCGCGGATGTGACCCGAGACGACCGAGACCGCGCCGAACTCACCGATCGCGCGCGCCGTAAGCAGGATGACGCCGTAGAGCAGGCCCCAGCGGATATTCGGCAGCGTCACGCGCCGGAACATCTGCCAGCCTGTCGCGCCAAGCGCCACGGCGGCTTCTTCCTGTTCGCGCCCGAGGCCTTC
Source organism: Acidobacteriota bacterium (assembly GCA_046731935.1). GTDB lineage: Bacteria > Acidobacteriota > Vicinamibacteria > Vicinamibacterales > JAENWD01 > CAVUPP01. Next base: position 157 of record JBKPMA010000132.1, on the reverse strand, counting down.
CATCACGGGGATGAGCTCGCGGGCGACGAACGGGAACGTGACGAACACCGTGGCGAGCACGATGCCCGGCACCGCGAACACGACATGGAGCCCGTGATCCTGCGCCCACGGCCCGAGGACGCCCTGCGCCCCGAAGAGCAGGACGGTGCACATGCTG
>JBKPMA010000131.1:0-9630 GCA_046731935.1 Acidobacteriota bacterium | reverse complement strand
CGGCAGGCAACTGCACCGGGCCGTTCGGATGTTGGACCGACGTCACGTACTTCGAGAACGTGATCGGCGACGTCGGGACGGCCATTTTGCTTTCGGCCGCGTGGTCGCGGTAGTTGAGACCGATGCAGATGATTTTGGAGGGACGCGGCACGGGCGCGAGGAGCCGGATGTCGCTGAGCGCGACGAGGGAGCCCGCGCGAGGCACGGCCGTACCGGCCGCGATCTTCGGCGCGTGCGTTCGAACGTAGTTGATCGCGCGCGGAAGCCATTCGCCGTCGAGGTCGTACCACGCACCGAGAGACGGCGCACTGCCGTCCGGATCGACCGCGCGAGCGAGATCGAGCAGATGCTCACCATCGGGCAGCAGCGCGCCCGCGCGAGGGACCGATCCCGACGAACTCTTGGACGTGTAGGCGACGATTCTCATGGTTCCTGATCTCGATCGTATGTGTGTTCGTCTTCGATACTCGCGCTCGTGTTCTGTGAGGTTCACGAGTCCACGAACACGAAACCGAACACGAAGACGACGTAGTTAGAGTTCCACCACACCCTTCACGTACTCAGGCTGCTTGTGCGCGCCGGCGAACGCGCTGCCGACCTGGTCGAGCGACGTGTAGCGGTGCGTCACGATGGGCGCGACATCGATTGTTCCCGATTCGATCAGCTCGAGCGCACGATGGTACGTGGCCGGCCGCCCATCCGCCAGGAAACCGCCGGACGCGCCAACCGGCGACACCAGTGTGGGCTCCAGGAACTGCACGTTGTTCAGGACGCTGAGGTCTACTCCAGCGTGTCCGTGTCCGTAGAGGAGGATCGTGCCCTGCTTCCGTAGGATCCCTGGGATCTGGCGGAAAAGCGCGCCAGCGCCGGAGGCGTCGATCAGATACTCCACACGCCTGCCTGACGTGGCGGCGAGCACGGCCTCCGTAACGTCCACTGACGGATCGAGCGCCTCCGCTCCGCAGGCCGTTGCCAGCGCCCGCTTGACCGGGTTGGGTTCGCTGACCAGGATCCGCCCATCCCACTCGAGTGCACGGCGCAGGTATTGGATGAAGAGTAGACCCGCCGGTCCCGCGCCTGAGACCAGGACGGACTGTACCCGGTTCGCGCCCGTCGCAGAGTCAAGCCGATACCGTGCGTTGGCCCGCTGCACGAGATCCGAGGAGTGGACGATGCAACCGAGCGGCTCCGTCAATGCAGCGCGCTCTCGCGCCGTCTCGCTCGAGACACGGATGGTGTTGATGGCGGGAACGGTCAGGAACTCCGCGAGGCCGCCCGGCAGCCCCGTGATGCCGTGCTCGCGGTAATTCGCGCACTGGTGCGAGTCGCCCGTGCTGCAGTACTCGCAGGGTGAGGTTCCCGCGCTCATGCAGTTGAGGCCCTGATCGACAACGACAGGGAGCCCCGGTCGCAGATCGCGGACGTCGCGGCCGCACTCCTCCACTACCGCCACGATCTCGTGACCGAGAATCTGCGGCGACTCTTGGAGAGGCACCGGCTCACCGCGCGTGTTGGTGTTGTAGTTGCTGTGCCCCGCGAAGATGTGGAAGTCCGTGCCGCACAGTCCAACCGCGATGGGCCTCAACAGCACATCGCCCGCACCCGGAGGGACCACCGGGACGTCGTGGACCTCGATCCGGCCGACATCGACGAGCACCGCCGCGCGCATCATCACGAAAGTCTAAGGGTCAAAGGGTCCAAACGTCGCAAAAGTAGGCCCGAGGGTCTGAGGCACGAGGGCGCAAAAGGTCAGGCGCGCAGCCTGTAGCCTGTAGCCCGCAGCCTGCAGCCTGCAGCCTGCAGCCTACAGAGACACCGACTGCTCACCCCAGATTTCGAACTCGCGATGTTTCGTTTCTTCCGCTTTCGCGAGCACCTCGCCGGATGCGACACGGATGACGTGATCGAACACGCGCTCACCGACCTGCTCGATCGATTCGGTGCCGTCGATGATGCCTCCCGCCGACAGATCCATGTCGCTCGACATTCGCGTGAAGACCGGCGTGTTCGACGTGAGCTTGACGATCGGCGCAATCGCGTTGCCAATGGTCGTGCCTCGGCCGGTCGTGAAGACCACGACCTGTGAGCCGGCGCCCACGAGTCCAGGCGTCGATTCCTGGTCGTAGCCGGGCCCCTGCATCAACCACAATCCGTGACCCGTCGGCACCTGCGCATAGCCGGTGACGCCTTCCACGCGCGTGCTGCCTGCTTTTGCGATAGCCCCGAGCGACTTGATGGTGATGTTGAGGAGGCCGCCTGCGACGTTGCCAGGACTCGGATTTTCTCCGAGCACCGTGCCGAATTTCGACGCAAAGTCCTTGTACCAATCCACCATCTGGTAGACGGCTTCGCCCGTCGCGCGATCCTTCGACCGCTGCGCGAGCACGTGCTCGGCCCCGCAGAATTCCGGCACTTCCGTGATGAGCACCGTTCCACCGGAACGAATCAGCAGGTCGGCGGCGTAGCCGAGCGCCGGATTGGCGGACAGCCCAGAGAACCCATCGGAGCCGCCGCACTTCACGCCGAGCAGCAGCTCCGACAAGGGAGCCTCAGTCCGCTCGACATCGTTGACCACCGGCAGCATGGCGGCGACTTCGCGAAGTCCGCGGTCGATGACAGCCTGTGTGCCGCCCATGTCCTGAATGCCGTAGCGCACGACCGGCTTCTGCAGATCCATCCCGCGCTTGACCAGGAACTCCTCGACGGCAGTCAGGTTCGTCTTCTCACACCCGAGGCCAACGAAAATGACGCCGCCGACGTTCGGATGCGCGGCGTAGTTGGCGAGCGTCCGGAGCACGACTTCGATGTTCGATCCGTCGGAGCACCCGCATCCCTTGTTATGCGGAATGGCGACGACGCCGTCCACGTTCGGGAACTTGGCGCGCGAGTACTGCGTGAACTCGGCCATCATCGCGATCTGCTGCGACTCATGGCTCGCGCACATGCTCGTCGGCACGACGAGGATGAAGTTGCGCGACCCCACGCGACCGTCAGCGCGCCGGAAGCCGCGGAACGTCCGTCGCTGCGCCTCCGGTAGATAGTCTGGCGGCGCCAGGCGGAGATCGGCCGCGAGCTCACGCACGACCGGTACGTCGTTGCTCATGTTCTGGACGGTGATCGGATCGCCGGCCTTGATGCCCCGCGACGTGCCGATTGGCTGCCCGTACTGCCGAACGAGCGTGCCCGCTGGCACGTCCGTCGTCGCGAACCGGTGGCCGGGACCGACCGCCCCCGCAACCGTCAGCTCACGCCCATCCGGCATCCGGATCCGCAGTCCGGCTGGGACGCCGTACTTGACGATGGCCACGTTGTCTTGAGCCGAGTTGACCACGACGGCGTGGTCGGAGAGAGGAGTGATCGTGCTGGTGTCAGTCACTGGAGGCCTCGTCTACAAGCTTGCATCATGCACGCGGCGCGGGCGCGGGCTCTTCGATATCGGAGGTGTCGAGCCGTCCGCTGTCACGAAGCGCGCTGAAACGCGCGATGGTGTCCGCGATCCCGGCGTCGACACTCGTCTGGGGTAATCCGGGAATCGTACGGCGGAGCGCCGTGTCATCGAGTGCCGGAGGCATCGGAATCGCCGATCCGCCGAACGTGATCAATCCGCGCGCAGCGGCCGGGAGATGCGCGTCGATGGCGCGGACGATGTCGGCGACGTCGATGGTCGCGCCGTGGATGTTGAAAACGTGGGCGCCTTCGGGCGCCTGGTCGGCGCACGCGATGAACGCTGCCGCCGTGTCAGCCACGTGGATGAAGTCGGTCGGCCCACTGAATCGAATGTGGAAGGGGCGGCCGACCAGTGCGGATTTCATCGCGCGCGTGGGATCGCTCGTGATGCCCGCATCCCGGCCCACGCCGTACACGGTGAACGGCCGCAGTCCGACGGACGAGACGCCGTGATCGCGGAAGTATACGCGCGCGTTGCCCTCGTTCGCCTGTTTGAAGACTCCATAGTGCGTCAGCGGCTCCGGCGTAACGGTCTCGTCCACGGCCTCGTCGGTGATCCCGAACACGGCGGCCGAGCTCGCGTACACGACATGGTCAATGCCGGAGGCACGGGCGGCTTCGAACACATTGAGCGTGCCGATGACGTTGACGAGCGCGCCGAGTGGCGGATTGGCGCGGCACGTCGGGACCTGCAATCCAGCCAGGTGGATGATGCGCCTTGCCCCGCTGTCGGACATGGCAGCCGTCACCGCCGACCCGTCGGTCACGTCGCCCCGGACGAACCGCACTGCGCTCAGGACGCCATCGTCCATGATCGCGGCGAGGCGGCGTCGATCGGTCCCGGTGTCGAAGACAACAGGCTCGTCCCCGCGTTCGGCCAACGCTTTGACGACCCAGGCTCCAATGCACCCGAGGGCCCCGGTCAGGAAGTAGCGGGTTCCAGGCATCGCAACCTCAAATTTTACCGCACGTTCACGAGATCCAAGGACTGGCGAATCAGCGAGGGTCTTGGCGTGGTGGGAACAGGCTCGAGGGTCGAGGCGGCCAGGCTGCGACGCGATATGATGCCGGAACGTGCGCCCTCATTACCTCATCGGATGTCGCCGTGCGCCACTGGCCCTGATCGTGTGCGGGTTGCTGGCAGTGTCGGCCTGCCAACGCCCCCGCGAGGCCGGGCGCGCCCTGTCCATTGCGGTCGTCCCGAAAGGCACGACGGCCGAGTTCTGGAACAGCGTCCACGCCGGAGCGGTCAAAGCGGAGCGTGAACTGAAGGCGGCCGGCTTGAACGTCACGATCACCTGGAAGGGGCCGCTTCGCGAGGACGACCGCGAACAGCAGGTACAGGTGGTCGAGGGATTCACGAGCCAGGGCATCAACGGGCTCGTGCTGGCGCCCTTGGACGATCGCGCCCTCGTGCGGCCCATCGAAGAGGCAAAGGCCGCCGGCGTGCCGACTGTCATCATCGACTCGGCACTGCGGTCGGACCAGATTGTCAGTTTCGTCGCGACTGACAACTACAAGGGTGGCGAGCTGGCAGCCGATCGGCTGGCTGAAGCAGTGAACGAGCGTGGAAGAGTGCTGCTCCTCCGCTATCAGGAAGGGTCGGCGAGCACGACAGCGCGCGAGCAGGGCTTCCTCGATCGCATGAAGGCCGCACATCCGAAAGTGACTGTGCTGCCGTCAGAGCAGTACGCCGGTCCGACGCGGGATACGGCGAAGCGCGCATCGGAGAACCTGCTCAATCGGCTCGCCGGCGACCTGCAGGGTATCTTCTGCGTCAACGAGTCGTCCACGGCAGGCATGCTGCTCGCGCTGCAGGATGTCGACAAGGCCGGCAAGATTGCGTTCGTGGGCTTCGATCCCAGTCAGCCGTTCATCGACGCCCTCGCCGCCGGCCAGATGCAGGGCATCGTCGTGCAGAATCCGCTCAACATGGGATATCTGGGCGTCAAGACGATGGTCAACCACCTGCTGGGAAAGTCGGTGGACAAGCGTATCGACACCGGCGTGTGGATGATCACGAAAGACAATCTCACCAAGCCCGAGTCGCAAGAGCTTCTGAAGCCGCCGATCGCCAAATACCTGAACTAGCGAGAGTCGAGCGCGCGTTGCGCCTGGCGGAGGGCGTCGCGTGGTGACCCCGTCACTGGTGCGCATTGGTTCAAGAGCGCGCGATAGTGCGCGTTCGCGCCGGACTGGTCGCCAGCGCGCTCGGCAGCGACACCGGCGCCGTATTCGGCGCGAAAGCGGTGCGGCTCTTTGCTGAGGACCGCTTCGTAGCTTTTCTGCGCGTCGGCAAAGCGGCCTGCTTCGAACTGCATGTCTGCCAGGAGCTCGCGTGCCGGCATGAGCGGGCCAGGCGTCGCGGCCGACTTCTCGGTCGCATCCTCCGCATCTGCCGCAGCTGCGGCGAGGCGCAGTCCCTCGTCTTTGTCGCCTCGCGCCCACGCCACCCACGCCGAGGCGCCCTGGCGCTGAATCTCGCTCTGCCCCGACCAGTACGCATCGCCGCTCGTGCGCAGCGCATCGCGGATGGCGGCAAGACGATCCAGGCTGGATGACGCGGCGTCTGGATGTCCCGAGCGCGCTGCACCTACCGCGCGAGCGAACTCGGTGACCGCTTCCGATTGCGGTGTGGCACCGGTCGCAACGGTGAGCGCGGTGGCACCGGCCCAGTCGGCGCGTTCGAGCGCGTAGCGGGCGGGGATTGCTGCAGTCGCATACGTGCCGACCGACACGGGTGCCGCGCTGCCGCCGGCGGCGGGCGATTTGAGGTGCTCCTGCAATACGCCAACCTGATCGATCAGCGCGCGCACTTCATCGTCGCGACCGACCTGCAGGTACGCGTAGGCCATGTAGTCCATTGCGTGGAGCTGCTCGGCCGTTGCGCTTTCGGCTGCTGCCGACGCCGCCGAGGCGATGTTGGACTGAATGGATTCCTGCCAGTAGCCCAGGCGTGTGAAGGTGTGCGACGGCATGTGGAGCGCGTGCGGGGCGGATGGCGCGATGGCAGCATATCGCCGCGCGGCGTCGAGCGCACGAGGCGCGAGCGCCGGTACGTCGTACGCGTGAATGATGTAGTGCGCGAGGCCAGGGTGATCCGGATACTTCGCGAAGAGCTCCTCGAGAATCGCGCCCGCGGCCAGCTGCTTTGCGTATGTCTTGTCCGTCGGAGCGGCCGTCTGCACGGATGCCAACGCGGCGAAGATCCGGGCCTCCCGGTCACCCGGATTCGCGGCCGACAACCGCTGCATAGCGCTGTCGTACGCGGCGATCCGCGTCGGATGATCGCGCGTCTGGTAGTCGCGATAGAGCTCGCTCACGGCATCCATGTAGTCGCGTTCGCGCGGAGTCCCGCCGGACAGCCCGCTCGCGCGTCGGACGACCTGCGAGCCCTGCTCGAGGATCTGCGGGCCTTTGATCCCGGCAAACGGGTTGCTCCACGTGCTGAGCGCGATGCCCCACAACGCAATACGGCATGACGGATCGCGCTCTAGGACGCCCTCGAATCCTTCAATGGCCTTTCGGAAGGCGAACGAGTGCAGGAGCGCGACCGCGCGGTTGAAATCCGCTTGAACCGCTGGAGCACAGCTCGTCTCGAAGTCGACACGTCCGAGCCGCTCTGGCACGGCTTCACCGTGCTGGTGCTCGGCCTGGGCCCATGCGTATGCGGGACACGCCACAATCGTCAGCACGATCAGCAGCACGCAGCTTCGTCGCGGCGCCGTCATCCAGTTCTTCATGACATCACATCCACCACGCGGCCGGTCCGCGCGCTTTCATAAATCGCTCTGGCAGCCACAAGGCTTCGCCGTCCTTCCGCGCCGGAACACAGCGGTTCGCGGTGCAGTCTGATCGCGTCGGCGAAGTCCTCCACGAGACGCTGATGGCCCGAAATGTCACTGACGACCGGAGACGATGGGCCCTGGTTCGGACGGCTCGCGTCGACCACGATGAGACCCTCCGCGCCGCTCCGGAGATCCGCGCGGATCACCTGCGAATGCTCGATTGAGACGGTGCCCTCGGATGTCGTGATCTCCAGGCGCCGCGGATAGCCGGGATAGGCGGCAGTCGTCGCCTCGTACGTCGCCACGGCGCCCGACTCGAACTCCAGCAGGGCCACCGCCGTGTCTTCCACTTCGATCGTGTGAAACATGGTGGCGACACGCGCGGAGACGCGCGCGAGCGGTCCGAACAGCCAGAGCAGCAGATCGAGGGTGTGAATCCCCTGATTCATCAGCGCACCGCCGCCATCGAGCGCCCACGTGCCGCGCCAGCCCGACGCGCCGTAATACTCGGGCGGACGGTACCAGCGCACCGTCGCTGCCGTGAGCAGCGGCCGGCCCAACCGCCCGGAACCCAGTGCGCGTTGCAGCGCGACGAATGCGGGTTGCGTGCGGTCCTGGAACATCACGCCGAGGCGGACATCGCTGCGACTGGCCGCGTCAATCAAGGCGTCAGCGCGCTCGACTGTGACATCGATCGGCTTTTCCACCAGCACGTGCAGCCCTCGCGACGCCGCCAGCATACCCTGATCGGCGTGCACTCCCGACGGGCTGCCGATGAGCACGGCGTCGAGGGACGGATGCGCGAGGCAGGCCTCCAGGTCGAGGTAGGGCGCTGCTCCGTAGGCGTCGGCCATTGCGCGCACTTTGTCGGGATGGCGGCCGTGCACTGCCGCAATGGTCAGGCCCGCGGCCGACGCGGCCCGCGCGTGCGTGCCCGAAATGTTGCCGGCACCGAGAATCGCTACTTGGAGAGCCACGGGCGCATTCTACAGAATCGTTCGGCGCCGTCGGCAAGCGCGGCGAACCAGGCCGGAGCGTTCAGGTGAGTGTGCGATCATCCTGTCGTTCGATGACGACGACCCGTGCCGTGATTGCCTGTCTCGTCGCCCCGACCAGCAGCAACGTGGTCACGGTATGAGAGCCGAGCGCGATTGGGCACGGGACACGCTTGGAGGCCTGCTGCCGCTGGCCGCATCGCTCGGCCCGGCACTCCTGCTGTTCCTCCTTGTCCTCTCGCCTGTGCTCGGCTGGACGCTGCGCGCCGTCGTGGTGGCGCTGTGCGTTCTCGCCGTCGCACGCCCGGACGCCGCGCTGCTGAGCACGGCCGCATTCCTCGGCTTCGGGTCGATTCTGGCGAACCTTGCCCAGGTCCCCGCGTTACGCGTGACCGAAGTTCTCGTCCTGGTGACACTCTTTGGCTGTTTCGGACGTGCGATTGTCGCCGCACCGCTGCGTCGGGCCATCGCACGCGAGCTCTCCGGACCGATCGTCGCATTTGCCGTGGCCGCGATCATGTCCACGCTGGTGTGGCAGCGCGTCTACCAGTTCCAGCAAGGCGATTGGCCCGCATACGCCGCTCAAGTGACGGAGTTCCTGGCGAAGAGTTACTTCGTCCGCCCCGGCAATTTCTGGTTCGTGGTGTCGGCGGCCGTCATGCTCGAAGGGCTCGCCCTCTATATCATCGTCGCCGCCCTTTGCCGAGTGGACGGGACACTTTTCGAACGCGCCCTCCGGATGTTGAGCGTGGGCGGCGCGGGCCTCGCCGTGATGAGTGCCGTGCGGCTGGCGGAAATCCACCTGCGGAGCCCGGCTGCGATCGCGGCCATGAGGGCGACGTCCGCCGGACTGCGCATCTCGCCTCAGATATCCGACTCGATCGCGGCGGGTTCCTATTTCGCCGTGTGCTGGATCGCGTCGCTCGGACTTGCCGTCGCGGCCACAGGCAGGATGCGGATACTGTGGCTGGCAGCCGGCGCTCCGTTGATCGTCGCGCTGTATCTCACAGGCTCACGCTCGGTCATTCTTGCTGCGCTCGCCGGACTGGTGCTGTTGTCGGTTGCGCTGACATTCCGGAGCCGTGGCATCCGGGCCCGCAGTGTGGTTGCCTTCGCGGTCGTTGCGGTGGTGGCCATGATCGTCAGCTATCCGTGGTTCATCGGCCGCGACGTTGCCGGCACGAAGGCGGCGAAATCAATGACGATCCGCGGCGAGCTGTTCGAAGCCGGCTTGGGAGTCATCGGTACACGTCCGCTGTTCGGGGTCGGCATCGATCGTTTCTATCTCGTCGCAGGTGCGCATGCGTCGCCCGAACTGAACGCGATGTGGCGAGGACGGAAGAATCCACACAACGACTTTCTTCGCATCGGAGCCGAATTGGGGCTCGTGGGTCTGGGGC
>JBKPMA010000130.1:0-4812 GCA_046731935.1 Acidobacteriota bacterium | reverse complement strand
AAGCCGGCATTTCGCTGACGGAGGACGATGCCATCAAATGGATCACGGCGAACGCCGCCTGGACGCTTGGCCTGGAGGATCGGATTGGCACGATCGAGTCCGGCAAGAATGCCGACCTCGTGCTCTGGTCAGCGGATCCGTTCAGCGTCTACGTGCATGCCGACAAGGTCTGGATCGACGGCGTGCTCAGGTTCGATCGCAGCGCGCCGGGCGACCGATGGCGCACCGACTTCGAGCTCGGTTTCATGACGGGGAACCGTTGAGATGCGAATGAACCGACAGCTTCGCGCCCGTTGCTTCCTCGCCGTCACGGCCGGCGGACTGCTGCTGGGCATGTGCAGCCATGCCGGGGCAGAGACCGTCGCGATCACCGGCGGCAAGGTGTATCCGGTATCGGCTCCTGCGATCGAGAACGGCACCGTTGTAATCGTGGACGGGAAGATCACGGCGGTGGGCGCCAACGTATCGATCCCCTCTGGAGCGCGGCGGATCGACGCACGCGGCAAGTGGGTGACGCCAGGACTGATTCACAGCTCCACCGCACTTGGCGTCGTCGAGGTCGATGCTGTGAAGTCGGGCAACGACGACTCCGCAAAAGGCGAACACGGCGTTGCGGCCGCTTTTCACGTCTGGGACGCCCTCAATCCCGACTCCGAGCTGTGGACGCCCGCCCGGCAGGATGGCGTGACTGCAGTGGTGGTTGCGCCGAGCGGTGGATTCGTGGCGGGCCAGGCTGCACTGGTTGAAACGCTCCGCGGACCAGTCGGCGGCATGGTTCGCAAGGCGCCCGTTGGAATGGTCGTCGACTTGACGAACCTCGATGCGGCGGAGGCCACTGCCCGCGGCGAAGTGCTGCTCCGATTGCGCGATCTGCTCGACGATGCGGCGGCGTTTGGCAAGGGGCAGAGTGCCTACGAATCGAACCAGCTGCGCGAGCTCGCTGCGAAGAAATCGGACCTCGTCGCGCTGCAGCCTGTATTAACCGGTTCCCTGCCGTTGATTGTCCATGTGGAGCGCGCCGTGGACATCCAGGCGCTTCTTGCGCTCGCTCGCGAACGTTCGCTCCGTGTCATCGTGCAGGGCGGCGCCGAAGCCTGGAAGGTCGCAAGCGATCTTGCCGCAGCAAAGGTGCCGGTGTTGACAGGTGGCCTGAGTAACCTGCCCTCCGATTTCGACCAGCTGGGTGCCACGCTCGAGAACGCCGGCCGGCTGCGCAAGGCAGGCGCCGCGGTCGCGATCACGACCGCGGGGGGCAACAACTTCTTCGTCCGCGACATCCGTCAGCATGCTGGGAACGCCATCGCCAACGGCCTGCCATGGGACGAGGCACTGCGCGCGGTGACGCTGACGCCGGCAGAGATCTTCGGCGTTGCCGATTCCATGGGGTCGCTGCAACCTGGCCGTCAGGCCGATGTCGTCGTCTGGGATGGCGATCCATTCGAGTTCGCCACGCGCGTCGAGCACGTATTCGTGCGCGGGCAGGAATCAACCGAGCGCTCCAGAGAGCAGATGCTGACGGACCGCTATAAACGGCCGCGTCAATAACGCCGTGCCAGACAGCCTCCGGCGTGACGATACGGCTACCAACGTCAGCGGTGCGGACCGGCTGCTCGCGGCGATCGCCGCCGCCTTTGTCGCGCTGCAGGTAGCCGTGACGGCCCTGGGCCCGTACGGCTATTTCATCGACGAGTTCTATTACATCGCCTGCGCGCGACGTCCCGCATTCGGCTACGTAGACCACCCCCCGCTGGCGCCGCTCGTCCTGTCGATCATTCGTCTCCTGTTCGGCGAGTCGCTCTTCGCTATTCGCTTTCCGGCGTTTCTGCTCGGCGCTGTCGTTGTCTGGGCTTCAGGGCGCCTGGCCATCGAGTTCGGCGGAGGCCGATGGGCCGCAGCCGCGGCGGCGATCACCGTCGCGCTCGCGCCCGGCGTACTCGCGATGAGCGGCTTCTTCTCCGTCAATGTTTTCGAGGTGGTCGCCTGGGTGTTCTGCACGTGGGGGTTCGTGCGGCTCGTCAAGACCGGCGATCCGCGATGGTGGATCGCGATCGGACTCGCGGCAGGCCTCGGCTTCGAGAGCAAACATACGACGTCGACGCTGCTCCTCGCGCTTGGTGTCGGGATCGTCGCAACGCCCGCGCGCCGGCTGCTCCTGAACAGATGGGCGATGTTCGGAGCGCTGTCCGCTGCCGCCCTCGCGCTTCCCAACGTCCTCTGGCAGATGGCGAATGGGTTTCCGTCGCTGGAGTTCTACCGGCAGGCGGCCCTCGTCAAGAACCTTCCGTCTCCCCCGCTCGATACGCTGCTCGATCAACTGCGCTTCATGGGCCTGCTGACGAGTCCTGTGTGGATGGCGGGGCTCATCTTCGTGTCGATCACACGAGACGGCTCGCGCTACCGCGCGGTGGCGATTGCCTACGTCATCCTGCTCGTGCTGCTGGTTCTGTCGAAACAGAGCAGGCCCGACCGCCTGCTCGGGATTTACCCGGTTTTGATCGCCGCGGGTTTCGTGTGGCTCGAACGCTTCCTGCGATCGCCGGCTGCTCGTGCCGCCGTTCTCGTCGCGGTCGTTGCGGGCTGCCTGCCCGGCATGCCAATCGTCATTGGTGTGCTGCCGCCGGCACTGCTGGCTCGCTACACGGCGTGGCTCGGCATCACCACGAGCGGCGAGCGCGGCAAGCGGCCGCCGCCGATTCCGCAGCTGCTCGCGGATCGAACGGGCTGGGAAGACTTTGTCGCGCAGGTCTCACGGATCTACCAGCAACTACCCGCGGAGGACAAGGGCCACACGCTCATTTACGCACCGAGCTACGGCCAGGCCGGCGCGGTGGACGTGCTGGGACGCCAGTACGGACTGCCGCGGGCCATTTCTGGCCAGAACACTTACTACCACTGGAGTGAACGTGAGGGCGTGAACAGCGACGTGCTCATCGCTGTAGGCGCGAGGCGCGCTGACTTGCAGCTGCTATTCCGCGACGTGCGCCTGGCGGACACGACGTCGTGCGTCTATTGCATGCAGTGGCGGAACGAGATGCCTATCTACCTCGCACGTGGACAAGTCGCGCCACTCAGCGGACTCTGGTACAAGGCCAGACACTACGAGTGAAATGCGGGGGCGGGGCCATTCTCCCTATCCAACAACGTGCCCCGCCCGACTCACACCGAGATCTACTGCGTACCGGCACCAGCGGTGCCGTCGGCGAGCTTCTCAGGCAGCCGCTCGAGGCCCACGAGCTTCCAACCCGCTGCTGTCCGGTGGAAGACGATCCGCGCGGGCACTTGCCAGGCCGGGTACTTCGGCGCATCGGCCGAGACGTCCACCGCGATGAAATCTCCGCTCAGGCCGCCAGCCGGGGCGGCAAGACTGGCGGTGGTGCCGGTTGTGTCTCCAATCGGCGACGTCGCACCGGTTGCGTTGTCGAACCGGAACCACGCGGCGCGGTACCCGGTCGGCGCCTGTGCGACGCCGGCCGCGACGGCAGCATTCTCGAACGTCAGCGTCCCACCACCATCGAGTTTCGGATTCACGATCGGATTCACGGCGGGAAGATAGATTTCCGCGATCCGGTCGCGCCGTTTCATGATCACGTCGCCCAGGTGCCGCTCGGCGTTGGGATCGCTCAAGTTGCCCGCGTGCACCGCCGCGCGGATCTGCGCTTCCGTAAACGCGACGATCCGCCGGGCCGCCCAGAACGCATCGTCGGCGCGCAGCTCCATATAGGCCGTCGTCGGTGTCTGCGGCTTCCATTCCCGTGGATCGAAGCGATCGCCCTCGAAGCGGCCGATGGATTTGTATTCGGTGTACGGGACGGTCTGCCAGGGGCTGAGCGCGAAGCCGAACGAGAACAGGCGCTTCTTGGTCGCGCCGCCCTCGTAGAAGTGCTCCCAGCCGAGATCCCATTCGTACTTCCCGTTCGCCGTTCCGAACGTCGAGCCAACGTCCTGCAAGTAGTGCTTCACGACGGCATGCCCGTTTTCGGTGACGACCACGTCGAGCGTGTTGCCCGCCTTGAGGTCGGTCAGGTTCGTCCAGGCGCCGATCACACGGAGCGCGCGCAGCTCGCGCCGGTGCTCATGGGGAACGATGTCGTTGGGATCGTCGGGCCGCGTGCCATCGTAACGGAAGCCACCCACGATCTTGCCGGCGAGGAGACGGCCGGCCACCACGCGATAGGTGCCATCCGCGCTCCGGCTCGTCCGCTCGAGGATTTCCTGAACGTCAGAGTGGGTGTAGGGCGTGCGCTTGCCATTCGGGCGCTTTGTCGTCGCCTTCGGATCGATCGAGACCTTCTTCGGATCGAACGTCGTCAGAAACGTGTCGACCTGGTTGTAGCCGAGCCCCCAGAAGAGCTTTGTCGCCGTGATGACGGCGGCGCTGTCGCCCTCAGGATGGTCCGGCCGATCGAAACCCAGGAACCACGTTTCTCCGTTCGCATCGGTCGCGGTGAAACCGGGATTCGCGCCCGACGATTTCTCGCGGATGATCGTCCAGTGCTCGGGCGCTGGCGGACGGCCGGTTGCGGGACCGGCCACGATCTGCTCTGGCGTCAGCTCGAGGGTGCCAACGCGGTTCGTGAACCAGCTGGAGTCCGGCACCTCGTCGATCGTGTTGATGTTGCGCGCCCGCGTACCGGATGGCTTGTACTTCGACGTCACGAACAGGTTGTACGACAGGTCGAAGAGGAGGCCGATCTTCCAGGGCTGAGCGCCGGACGCGTCTGCCGGCTCGGGCTCGCGCGAAATGGGATCGTCATCGTAATAGTGCGGGGCCTTCGTCGATGCCGCCGACGCGGCAAGCGCGACGGCGAGCAG
>JBKPMA010000129.1:0-2514 GCA_046731935.1 Acidobacteriota bacterium | reverse complement strand
GGGCGCCGTCAGATTCCCGGCGGCGGCCACAGCCGCAGCGTAGTCTTCGAGCCACGCCAGCCGCCGCGAGCCATCCATCCAGAATCCGCGGAGAAAGCCGATCTCTCCGACCGTAGCGCCGACGTACGCTGAAAGACGTGCGCCCGCCGCCAGAACGAGCAGCACGTCGCTGGCAGGCCGGCCGGTTCGCGACGCGACGAAGACGACGGCGCCGACGTACGAGAGTCCGAAGAACGCCCAGGCCATGGCGTGCCACAGTGCCGAGCCCCATCGGGATCGCGCGACAGGTCCATACCAGCGGTCCCACATCGCGCGCCGCTCGTCGAGCAGGCGTCCGCCGATGTCCGTGATTCGCACTTCCTTGGCCGGCGGAGCTGTCGTCGCGAGTGTGAACAGATGTCGCGCGAGACGGCTGGATTGTGCCCCGCGCTCCTGCGCCAGGCGCTCGACCGTCGGTCGCCAGGTGGATGTCACGACTGTTGGCAGCGCGGCGACTGCGAGCAGGAGGAGCACCGGGTGTATCGACGCGAGCAGAACAAATGTGACGACCAGACGCAGGATCCACCCCAGGGTGGAAAACAGCGACATGTACATGTGGTCGAGCACGAATACCTGGTTCCGCAGCATCGAGAGGCGGTCGAGATACGCGGGCCGCTCCTGATGGGCGATCGTGCCGATCGATGCCTGCAGCCGCGCGACATGCGCTTCGAGTGCGATGGTCACCTTGTCGCGGAACCGCCGCTGCACGCGCGTGCTGACCGTGCGCAGGATCCACGTGGCGGCGGTCGAAACCCCCAGACCCACCGCCGAGAGAACGACGAGCGTGCTCCGATGCTCCAGCACGCCCTTCCCGAGAAGCATCAGCCACAGCGCCAGGAGCGCATCAGGGAGAGCCGCGAGTTGAGAGAATGCGAACGATACCAGCATGAGCCGCGGCTCGTTCCGGTATCCGAGGACGCACAACCGCCACATCGACGACAGCGGCGGTGGCAGCGGCTCGATGGCCCGTTCAGAGGACGTCATACGTCACGTCCGGCTCCTCGTCGGTGCCGTCGAACCGCTGCGCCTGCAGATCGAACATCGTTCGATAGCGGCCATGCTGGGCCATCAATTCATCGTGCGTCCCGAGCTCGACGACTTTGCCGTGCTCCAGCACGCAGATTCGGTCGGCGTGCCTGACGGTGGAGAAACGATGCGAAATGAGGATCGTCGTACAGCGGCGCGTGGTTGCGAGCAGGCGCTCGAATATTTCGGACTCACCGCGCACGTCGAGTTGGGCGGTGGGCTCATCGAGGAGTACGACGCCCGCCCCCAGGCTGACTGCGCTCAACGCGCGCGCCAGCGCCACCCGCTGCCACTGTCCGCCCGACAGATCGGTGCCGTCGTCGTATTCGCGCGAGAGGATCGTATCGAGTCGTGCGAGGGAGGCGGCTCCGGCCGCCTCGAGTGCCCCGCGGATCTCTTCGTCGGGCGCGCCTCCAGGCGCGACGTTGTCACGCAGCGAGAGCTCGAACCGGATGAAATCCTGAAAGACCGCGGCGACGCGTGCGCGCCACGCCCGCAGATCCAGCTCACGAAGGTCGATGCCGTCGATCTCAATCGCTCCGGACTGCGGGTCGTAGAGCCGGCAGAGCAGCTTCGCGAGCGTCGTCTTGCCAGCCCCGTTCTGCCCGACAATGGCGAGCGAGGATCCGGCGGCGATGGTGAGATCGAAGTGATCGAGAACGGGCGCCGCCAGGCCGCCCTGCGGCGATGGGTACGCGAAGGTCACGTCCCGGAACCGGATCGAGCTGGCCGGGAGCCCGCTGGCCGGGCGCGTGCCTGAGGCCAGAAAGCCCACTGGCCGCATGGCCTCCTCGAGGCGAAGGACCGCGGCCACCGGCGCGGCCGATCCGTCCAGCGCCCAGCTGAAGCCTCCGAACGCGATCATCGACGTGCCAATCGCGCACTGCACGTAGATGACGGCCGCAGACAGACTGAGCCGGTTGGTCGCAACCGAGTCGGCGATAAGCCAGAAGACGAGCACGTTCGTGGACACGACGAGGAGCACGCTCCAGATCACGGGCCGCTCGCGGAGGCGCGTCGCCGCGTACTGCAGATCGTGAAGACGCGTTCGACGCGCGACGAAGCGATCGAGCGTCCAGCCGGCGATGCCGAATAGACGCATCTCCTTGCTCGCGGGCGGATCCACCGCAAGCCGGTACGCGTAGTCGGCGTCGCGCTGGGCCCCGCGCACTTCGTCGGTGTTCCGGTCGCGCCAGATGGCGCTCTCGCGAAGCAGCCAGTGCGTCGCCAGCCATGCTCCGGCGAGGAGGACTGGCGCCCACCACGCGAATCCAGCGAGCACGATCGCCGACGCGATACCGCCGATCAGCTCGACCAGGCCGCTGGCAATGAAGTCCATGGAGATCGACAACGGCGGGCCCGTCATGCCCCTGTCGAAATCGCGCGCGACCGTGAGGTCGCCTGTCAACGTCGCATCGTCGAGGTGCGCGACACCGTGTGGTCGCACAC
>JBKPMA010000128.1:0-10874 GCA_046731935.1 Acidobacteriota bacterium | reverse complement strand
GTCCTGTGCCCCACTCACCGGGGCAATCGCAGACGAACTGGGCATGGCGCCTAGCGGAGGCGGGCTGTCCAGAAGATGCCGGGCCGTACGGTCTGTGTGCTCACGACCGGCACGAGGGGCAAGCCACGTACCTCACGCCTTTGTTATCGGCAGATGGGCCTAAGCCGTTGAGAAATCTGTAACTGCTGTCGGAGGGTTGGCGAAGCGGGGAAGCGAGTCCATTACAGAATTCGCCGCACTTTGCAGATCCGTAATCGGCCGGGGTCCATCGGTGCATCGGGAATGACCCCGGCCCTACACAACGGAGGATGTGGCGCCGGGGTCATTCAGGATGCATCGATGCACCCCGGCGCACGGGCATTCACGCACCGACGATGGCATGTGGCGCCGGGTCATTCAGGATGCATCGATGCACCCCGGCGCACGTGCTTTCACGATTTGGAGATCATCGCGCTCAGGGTTTCCCACTGATGCATCAACTCGCCGACTTCCCACATCAGCGCTTGATGGCGATCGACGATCTGTTGCGCGGCCGTACGATCGTCGTAGAACCCGGGCGCGGCCATCGCGGACTCGAGCTCCTTGATGGCCTGCTCGCGGTCGGCGATGCGGGCCTCGAGCTCCATGACGCGCGAGTTCCGTGCCTGGAGCTCGCGATCCCGCTTCTTCTGCTCCGCGCGTTCACGCTTTCGCGCTTCGTGGTCCGCGGTTGCCGCGGCCGCCTGCGCGGCCGGCTTCCGAGCAGCGGAATGATCAGCCCCCGTGGTGTGCGTGCTCGACGCCTTGGGCTTTGGCGAAGAAGCGGGCGGACGAGGCTCCTGCTTCGAGGGGCGTCCGGCGCTGGCCGGCTCGGCATCCGCGTGTTCCCGATGCCAGAGAAACTCCTTGTAGGTGCCAGGGTAGACGAGCGCGTGGCCTTGCCCGATCTCGATGATCTTCGTGGCGAGCCGCTCGACGAAGTAGCGGTCGTGCGAGACGAAGATGAGCGTGCCGCCATAGGACATCAGCGCGTCGAGCAGCACGTCTTTCGAGTCGAGATCGAGATGGTTCGTGGGTTCGTCGAGGAGCAGCGTATTCGAGGGCCGCAACAACATCCTCGCGACTGCGAGACGCGTGCGCTCTCCGCCTGACAGCACCCCGGCACGCTTGTAGACGTCATCCCCTTCGAAGAGGAAGCCGCCGAGAATGTGACGGATCATCGGCACCATCTGCATGGGCGATCCAGCCTGCAGGGTTTCGTACACGGTCAGCGCCGGATCGAGGCGCGTCGCCTCGTCCTGCGCGAAGTACTCCATGACGACCTGGTGCCCTTCCGTTCGCGTCCCTGCGTCCGGCGCCTCCGCATGCGACAGCATCCGCATGAGGGTGGACTTGCCGGCGCCGTTGGGACCGAGAAGGGCGATGCGGTCGCCGCGCTCGACGTGCAAGTCGAGATTGTCGAACACGACCAGATCGCCGTAGGCCTTGCGTACGCGTTTCAGCTCGAGCACGGTCCGGCCGCTCTTGGCACATGCGGGGAATGTGAAATGAATCCGCTTCCGCTCGGGCGGCACCTCGATCGGCACCACTTTCTCGAGCAGCTTGATCCGGCTCTGTACCTGCGAGGCCTTGGTTGCCTGGTAGCGGAACCGATCGATGAAGAGCTTGATGCGTGCGACTTCCTCGTCCTGCTCCTGCTTCGCCTTGCGCAGCCGCTCGAGCCGGGCATCGCGTTCTTCCACGTACTTGGAATAGCTGCCCGGATAGTCGTTGATCGTTCGCAGCGATAAGTCCGCTATGCGCGTCACGACGGCGTCCAGAAAGAAGCGGTCGTGGCTGACGAGGATGACGGCGTGCGGATACTCGTGCAGGTACTCTTCGAGCCAGTTCCGCGCGTCGAGGTCCAGATGGTTCGTCGGCTCGTCGAGCAGCAGCAGGCCGGGTTGCCCGAGCAGCAGCTTTGCCAGTGCGAGGCGCATCTGCCAGCCGCCCGAGAATTCTTCCGTCTGCCGGGCCAGATCGTCTCGAGAGAACCCGAGACCGCGCAGGACAGTCGCAATCCGCAGGTCGATGTTGTAGCCGTCTGCGATGCGAAACCGGTCCTGCAGATCGCTGTAGCGCTCGAGAATCGCGGCGTGCTCGCTCTCGGGCACCGCGCTGTCGGCCAGACGATGCTCGAGGTCGTGCATCTCGGCCTTCATGTCCAGCAGTGGCTGGAATGCGGTGGACGCTTCCTCGAGGACCGTGCGCCCCGCGTGATTCAGACCGTCCTGCGGCAGATAGCCGACCGTCAGTCCGGACGGTTTCAGCACGCCGCCGCGATCGGGCTCCTCGAGGCCGGCCATCATCTTGAGCAACGTCGTCTTGCCGGCACCGTTCGGTCCGCAGAGCCCGACCCGCTCCCGGTCGGAGATCTGCCAGGTCACGTTGTCGAGCAGAGTGCGGTCGCCGAACGACTTGGTGAGGCCAGACAGTTGAATCATTGAGGGTTCAGCAGGCGCCCGTGAGCGCTCTGGTGTGCGTGTGCGATCCGGCACGCGCGATTCCGCACACGGAACCCACAATTCTAACACGCGGCCTCTGGTGAGCACGCGCGCTGCCTGGCCCTAACTCCAGCTGCCTGCGGCGGTTGTCGCCACCGCTGCGTGGCCGCACACAACCGCTTGCACCCCGCGCGGCGCTGGCGTATCGTTCGCATTCTCCAGGGGGTCATGCGGATCCCGATGCGTACGCTTGCGGCAGCTGGACTCGCGATCGTGGTGGTCGCGCCTGCGCTCGAGGCCGACAGCGGTCACGGTGTGCTCCGCATCGGCGCCGACGTCACCGCACATTGCGCGGTGGCCACCCCCGCGACCGTTTCAGGTCCCGCCAGCATCCGTTGTTCGAAAAGTCCCGCCGGCTCCGTCGCCGCGAGTGTGGACGGACGGCGGCCTACCGTTGTCGAGCTGCAGGAGATCGGTCCGTCGGTCGTCGGAGCGAGCGTCCCTCTCACCCCACGTCCGGGGTCGGCCCCGGCGCGGGTCCTTACTATTCAGTTCTAGTCACCACGCCACGCGTCAGAAGTTCACCGACGCAAGCACCGTATCGGTGTACGACCCGATCGACACGTCTTGCAAGGCGGGGATCCGCCCGTAGAGCGTGATCGTCTGAGGCGCGTTCCCGGGACGGGCGCTGAAGAACGTGGAGTTGGAGGTTCCGTCGCCGACGACTGTCGTGCGGCTGGCGTCGGCAAAGATGTTGTACGACAGCGCCTCGGCGCCCTTTGTCATCGTGCGTGCGGTGAACGTGCCGCTCGTGCCGGTGCTAAACGTCACGGTTACATTATTGTTGTTGTCGCTGCTCGCACAGTCCACGGTGACTGTCCCCGCCGCATCGTCCGGCGCGGCGGAGAACACGGAGTACGTGCCGAAGTTGATACCCGACGCCGAGATCGTGCAGGCGGCTTCTGCGTGGGCGCTCCAGCCAACGACGATGGCCGCGGCAAGTCCGATCGCGGTGCGCCGAAGCGAATGGCGGATCACTTCGCCTCGCATTCGAGCGTTCCCAGCTGCATGACTGGCGCGGTCGCGGTCGGCACGCGAAGCGTGAAGCGGCACGAGCCAGACTCGTCGTCGATCGTCGCGTCGTAGCTGCCCGACGGAACGCCTTCCAGATAGAACTCGCCGGCCCGTCCCAGCGGCGATTCGAACGTGCGCCCATCGACCGTCACGCGCAATCGGCCGGACGTGGGTACCACGGCCTCGCCCGCTCTCATGATGCGCAGTCGTCCAGTAAGACGCTGATCCCGAGTGACCGGGAAAAGGGCTACGGCACCGCCGCGATATGGAGGCGCCAACGTCATCTCGCTCGTGCCGATCGACAGATCCAGCGGCACGTCCACGTCGGCGATGCTCAGATGATTGCCATAGTACGGGAGCAGGTTCGGCACGAGCAGGTTGCCATTCCCATCGGTCTCGCCGACTTCCTGGTTGCTCATGAACGCGCGCACGTGGCTGACGCCTGGCACGCGCACCAGCGCGAAGCTCTGCTCCACCGGACGTGAGGCGAACACACGGCCGCCGATGCCGACGATGGATCCCGATGCGTTGACGGTGGTGACGGCCTGACGGTCCACGTGCTGCTGGAGCACTTCGTAGCGGCCGAATCGTGTCTGGTATTCGAGCTCGCCATCCACGAGCGGCGACTCGCCGCCCTCGGCGCGCAGCCGGTAGCCGAATCCCTCACCAAGTGGCACCGAACGGTGCACGTCGGCAGCGGCGACGGTCCGGCCGTCCTGATGCTCGATCGACATGCCGGCCGTGCTGTGCTGGCCCACAGCGACACTCAGGCCCGTGAAAAGGCCCAGCGAACGCTTGCCCTCGAAGCGCGACTGGCTGGCCGTGAGGAAGATGTCGCTCTTGGACGACACGCGGAACGAGCCGGAGGCCGACACGCTGTCGACGTCTGCGAACGACCCATAGTAGCGCTGCCGCTGCCACGTGAGAGTCGCGCTTGCGCGGGAGCCGATACGCGAGCTGAGTGACGCGCCTGCATCGAGCGCGACGGTGGCGCGGTCGTCGAGTTCGGTCGCCAACGTGCGGTACGGCCGCGAGGCCGCGCGAAGCGCTGCCGATCCGCTCACGACGCGTCCGACGTACTGGTATGCGATCGAACCGGCTTCGCCAGTGCCGGCGGGTCCGTGGCTGAACGCCGCGCCGGCTTCGACCTCACCATAGTGTCCGAGCCGCACGACACTGACCGGTCCGCCGCTCACGACTGAATCGCCGGCTTCGAGGCGCCCGCCCAGAGTGAGATCGTCGGTCACGCCAACGCGGTGCGTCGCCAGCAACACAGGATGGTCGTACTCCCAGTTCGTGCTCGTGGGATTGATGCGCTCGACGCCGAACGAGTATTGATACTGCTGCAGACCCCGCTGTAGGAGCGACGTGGTGACGTAGTACGAGCCGCCGATGTCCTGCTGTCGTCCGAACGCATCCCGTACGACGACGCGCGCGGCACCGGCACCTGCCGGAATCGGCAGGTCGTTCAACGTGAACGTGCCGGGAGGCATCTGCTCGGTCTTGATCAACCGATCGTTCACGTAGATGTCGAGCGTCGCCGGCGCTGTCAGCGAGCCGCTGAGGCCGACGGTTGGGAAGCGGATGAAATAGGGGTCGAGATCGTAATCGCGCGAGATGGTGAGCCCCGCGATGGGCATGGACGCGCCAAGGGTACCTGTGGCCGCCACCGCATCACCGGCAATCCAGCGCTGCATCTGCTCGCGCCGATCGAACGTGACGCTCGTCGGTCCGCGCAGGTTGCCGAGCGTATGGCTCGACGTGAAGTAGCTGCTGAAGAGTCCGGACCCGAGGCTCACACCCGCTTCGAGGCCAACGAGCCGCTCGCCGGTGGACGTCCAATTGAGCCCGTAGTTCAGAAAGCCGCTCGTGTCGCGCCGGTACTCGATATCTGCGGGACGCACGCTGCGCAGTTGCACGACCTGCCGCTCGAGCAGCACGGGATCCACGTCGAGCCGCACGGCGAGATTCCGCTCGTCGAGCTCGTAGCGGACTCGGGGTGCGAGCGATCCCAGGCGGACGACGTCGCGCCCTTCGAATTCGTCGCGGTCGCCTTCGACGTTGTGGACGCCGGCCTTCCCCAGGGCGGCGGCATCAATCCACACCTCCGTCCCGCGGATGAACACAAACACTTCGCCCTTCGGCACGTCGTTCACGACGAGGTCCAGGAAGGCGCGCTGTTGTCCGGCGGCGGAAGATTCTTCGGCGGCAGACGCACGCGGCGCGAGCAGGATCAACAGGACGACGCCCGCGAGCACTACTCGCAGAAGCATCCACCCGATCGGGCCTCGCATGGGATCAGGGACCGCATGTCCCTCGTGGCGTCTCAAGGCGTTCCTTGACCACCGAATCGCCGACGTGCACTTCCACGGCAAGCGATCGGAGGCGGCTGCACTCAGGCTCTGGCGTCGGTACGGTGAACACCCGGGTCCCTCCCGCCAGC
This sequence comes from Acidobacteriota bacterium, assembly GCA_046731935.1. Classification (GTDB taxonomy): domain Bacteria; phylum Acidobacteriota; class Vicinamibacteria; order Vicinamibacterales; family JAENWD01; genus CAVUPP01. Next base: position 4,895 of record JBKPMA010000128.1, on the reverse strand, counting down.
ACGTACCAGCTCTGTAGGTTTCGGTCGAACACGGTTTCGCCTGTGGCACTCGCACCCACGACGCGCACCGCGCTCGGCACGAAATGGACGCTGCCGGTGTTCTCGAGATGAAATGAAAAGGCGCCGCTCGATCCGGTGAGATTCCGCACACCGGCTTGCGCCTTTGCCGCGGAGGGCTGAAGGAAGATCGGAATGCCCATCTTTGTCAGCACGGCCACGACTGTCGTGTCGCTCCTGCGTTCGGGCGGGAGCTCCTCGATGAACAGGCGATACGACCGCTCCACGGTGCCGCCGAGCGCCGCGGTGGTGCCCACACGGATCCGGCGCTGTTCCCCAGGCTGCAGCGTCAGCAGCGCGGGGAAGAACACGATGTCCTCGGTCGGCTGCAGCTGCATCTCGCCCTCAGCCGACTGCGCCCACGCGAATGCCGACACCTGCAGCGTGACAGCCTGCGGGCTCTCGTTCCTGACGGCGAGCATGCTGCTCGATGCCCGCGGTGACAGCTGGATCAGCGTGGGGTCAACCGCAAACGACGACGCCGCGGCGGGTGCCGCGGCGATAGTCAGAGCGAGAGCGACGGCGCCGGCGAGTCGGCGGCGCCGCACGCGGTCAGAGATTGATCGCGGCGACGACGGAATCACTGTAGCTGCCAACGTTGGCGTCCTGTCCCGACGGAACCCGCCCCTCGACCGCCAGGCTGGTGACGGCCTTCGAGGTGACCGGCGTGTAGTTCATGCCCGTCGCCGCCGTGTTGCCTCACACGGTCGTACGGCCGGGACCGTGCACTGCTGGCTGACGCTCGCCTGGATCGTGAGCGTCGCCGTCGCCGTCGCCGCTTCGAGCGTGGCACGCGAGACGGCCACGCTGCCGAGGATGCCAGCGACGGCCGTCGTTGCCAGCAGATAGCGTGTGACAGACTTCATGGGAAGCTCCGAGATCTCGATCCTGCGCTGGGGAGCCGAGCTGGCACCGCGGCGGGCGGCGCCAGCTCGCGATCGGTTAGAAGTTGATCGTCGCTACGACGCTGTCCGCGTAGGCGCCCACGTTCGCGTCCTGCGCCTGCGGCACGCGGCCATAGACGACGAGATTCGTCGCCGCCTTCGAGGTGACCGGCGTGTAGTTGACGCCGGTGGCCGCGGTGTTGCCCCACACGGTCGTGCGGCCGGCGTTCGAGTAGAGCTCGTAGTTCAGGAAGTTGCCTGCGCTGCCCATGCGGCGGACGCTGCCCGACGCATTGCTGCCAAGGCCGAGACCCACCCAGACACCAGTCGATCCCTTCGTGCAGGCCACGCTGATGTTGGTCTGCGCATCGAGATCGGCGGCAGCGTTCGCGACGACAGGATCGTACGACCCGAAGTTCAACGTCGCATTCGAGACCGTGCACTGCTGACTGACCGACGCCTGCACCGTGAGCGTCGCCGTTGCAGTCGCGGCATGAAGCGTCGCGCGTGACAGCGCCACCGCTCCGAATACTCCCGCCACTGCCATGCCAGCCACCAGCCGGCGCGTTGTCGTCTTCATCGCTCCGCTCCTTGGATTTCGTGCCGGCGCATCCCTGGCCGGCCTGCTCGCTCGTGCGAGATTCGCTGTGATTACCGGTTGTTCCAGATGAGTAACAAACTCGCGCGACAGCAATGCATGGCGGTTGCCACAGCTGAGTCGGAAGCGCACACACCGTGTAAATACTTACGGCCGTTGCCGTTCGAGTTTCTGTATCGGCATCAGACTGACGAATCTGGCGGGATCGAAGTGACAAGAAGGGACTATGACGCTGCCAATTTCTGGCAGTCGTCGGGCACGCGCTGACGGTCCAACGTCAGTCTCTGTGCGCCGCGGCATGCAGATGCGTGTGGACGTGCGAAGGAGGCGATCTATTCGCCGAGGGCGCGCGCGACGGCCGAGAGCACGTGCGGAACGCGGAACGGCTTGGTGAGATAGCCGCTCACGCCGAGATTCACGGCCTCTATGGCACTCGTTTCGTTGGAGTAGCCGGTCACGATGAGGACCTTGAGCGCGGTGTCGAGCCGGCGCGCTTCGCGGATGAGCGCCATGCCATCGAGACCCGGCATGCGCAGATCCGCAATGAGCAGATCGTAGCGCTGCAACCGTAAGCGATTGAGCGCCGTCTCTCCATCCGAGACCGTGTCGACGTCGTACTCCGCGAGTGCCAGCGTGCGCGTCAACACTTCGCGCACGGTGACCTCGTCGTCTACGACGAGCACGTGGGGGCGCAGCGTTTCTGAGGCTGGCGCACGGGCGGACGCCGGCAGCGACGCAGCGGCCGCGCGCGATCCGCGTCCACGCTGCGAATCCAGCCACGCGTCGATGTCGCCCTTGCGGAACCGCCACTGGCGGCCGACACGGACCGCGGGCAACTTGCCAGCCTTGATCAGGCGGTACACCGTCCGGAGATTGACCTGCAGGTAATCAATCACTTCGTCGGTCGTGAGGAACGTCTCGTCCATCATCACCGTGTGCGCCGGCGCGTCCCGCCGCCCGAAACCGTTCCGGCTTCGGCTGGGGGAGCCGCTGGCAGTGTCATTGTGAGCAACGCGCCGCCCGACACGGAGTTCGCCGCCGTCAATGAGCCCCCGTGGTCCTGGACGATTCCGTAGGCAATAGCCAGGCCGAGGCCAGTTCCGTCGCCAACCGGCTTGGTCGTGAAGAAGGGTTCGAAGACATGTGGCAGGACTGTCGCCGGAATTCCCGGTCCGGAATCCTGGATCGCGAGGCGCACCCCGTTCTCTGACGTGACCGAGGCTCGCAGCTCGATGCGGCCGCCGTCAGGCATCGCCTGCTCCGCGTTGACGATGACGTTCAGGAGCGCCTGCTGCAGGAGCAGAGGGTCGGCGTAGACGAACGGGAGGTCGGACGGCAGCTCTCGCTCGAACAGGATGCCATGCTCCTTGAGCGCCCGCGCGCGCAGCGTCGCGAGGCGCGCGACGATCGTGCCGATCGCGACGCGCCGGCGGTTGAGACGACGGCCGCCGGAAAAGACGAGGAGATTGCGGACGATCTTTGCGGCGCGATCCGCTTCGCGATGGATGCTTCGCAGCTCGCGATCGATCTGCGCCGGCGGCGCGCTGCGCCGCAGCAGCTCCGTCAGGCCGAGAACACCCTGCAGAGGATTGTTCAACTCGTGCGCAATGCCCGCCACGAACTGTCCCACCGCAGCCAGCTTGTCGGCTTGAGCGAGGCGATGCGCCAGATCGGCGCGCTCCGCTTCCAGCCGCACGCGCTCGGTGACGTCACGCGCCACGATCACGAGTCCGGCGGGCCGCGTGGCGCCGCGCAGATGCGACACGACCACTGCGAAGGTGCCATCGAGTGCGGCGTCGGCCAGCTCACGTGCGGTTCGAGCAACGGCAGGCGTGACGAGCGCGTCGCGCGCCAGCGCGTGCAGGTCCGGTCCGACGAGCGCGGCAAGCGGCAGTCCGCGCAGATCGCCGCGCGCTTTCCGTGCGCGACCGGCGAAGGCCTGATTCGCTTGCGTGACCTGCAAATCCGCATCGCACACGACGATGAGATCCGCAATCGAATCGAAGATGTCCTCGAGCTCGCGGCGCGCGCGTACGACTTCATCGATGAGCGTCGCGTTCTCGAGTGCCGCCGACAGCTGCCGTCCAGCGGCATCCGCTCGCTCGACGAGATCGGCGCGCCCGCCCGGGTCCGCTGACACGTCGGCGAGCACGAGGACGCCCAACGCGCGCCGACGCCCGCGGAGCGGGACAGTCACCGTCTCGGTCGCCCCGCCGGCGGCGCCAGGCTCGCTCGGCTGCCACCGCGCCGTTCGCGCGTGCAGCACCTTGCCGAGCATGGTCTCGTCGGGCGGCAGCCGCCGGTCGCTCGCCGATCCTGCCGGATCGGACGCGGTCAGAAGCAGTTCGCCCGTCGTCCGCTGATAGACCCAGACGTCCGCCCTGGATGCGCCGAACAGCTGACGCACCTGGCGGCAGACGCCCCCGAGCGCGGCGGCCTCGCCGGTCTCGTCGACTCGGGCGAGCGGTTCGAGGGCGGCGGCCAGTCCGCGCTGCAGTGCGATTTCACGTCGCAGTCGCGCGCGTTCGAGGGCGAGCGCAAACATGGCCACCGCCGTCCCGATTGCCGCCTCGCGCGCGTCGAGGGGCGCGAGATCGTCGAGGCCGGCCAGGAGAAGGGCACCGCGCGCATGGGGGCCGAGCGGGAGGGCGACGGCGTGGCGTGTTCCGAGCCGCTGGTACAGATCGGGCCAGACGCCTGACAGATCCATCAGGCGGATTGGCGTATGGCTGGCCGACAGGCGAGCGACCAGGGTCTGTCCGTCGGGACTCGTGAACCAGCCGCTGCGGGGAAGGTCGTCGAGTCCGGCGCCGGAGGTCGCGACCAGCCCTCCCGATCGACCCTCGGCCTCCAAAACCACCGAAACACGGCCTGTCGTCGCCTCCAGCAGCTGCGCGTGCAGGTGGGGCAGGAGGTCCGCGAGCCGGTCGGTCTCGGCGAGGAGGCGAACCGGTCCGCCGGCGGACGGCTGAGGCATACCCGCGCCGATTCTACCCTTGTGGGCCTCCGGAGGGCCGGGCGGTCGTTACAATAAATGGAGCCAACAGCGCGACCTCCCGACTGATCCTGCGGGTAGGCCGTCTAACCCGATAGTGACGCGCGTCACAGTGTCCCGACACCGGACACGCTGCGGCGGCCCACTTGGGACGCGGTCGGCACGGCCGGAATGACGAGGACAGACGAAGAACTCGTCGCGCTCAGCATGAGCGGCGACTCTGAGAGCTTCAACCAGCTCATTCTGCGCTGGGAGCGGCCGATCTACGCCCTCGCGTACCGCACCCTCGGGCGGGAGGAGGAAGCGCGCGACGTCGTCCAGGAAACCTTCCTTCGGGCGTTCAGGGGTCTGAAGAACTTCC
>JBKPMA010000127.1:0-17684 GCA_046731935.1 Acidobacteriota bacterium | reverse complement strand
CGTGTGCCTGACTATGCCAGCCGTTCGCATCGATCAAATCCAAGTCGGACAGGTGCTCGAGCGCCCGGTGACCAACGCCAGCGGGATCGTGCTGATGCGGTCTGGTACGGCGTTGACGCCAACGCTCATCGAGCGCCTGCGAGATCTCGGATTCGCCGAGCTTCCCATTCGCGCGCTCCCGACGCAAGGCGCCGACGGCGAGGCTGCCGCAGTCGAAGCCCGTTTTCGTGGTCATGAGCACAATCCGCTGATGATGCAGCTCCGCGAGATGCTCGTGCGGCGAAGCGCGGAGGCGGCTGGTGGATAGCCGCAAACTGCGCGCCCGCGTCGAGCGCCTGACCGACCTGCTGGCGGCTCCAGACGTCGTCGCGCAGGTGCGCGAAGTGGCGGATCGCGAGCAGCACAGTGCCGAGCAGCTGGCCGACGCCATCATGGCGGATCCGGCGCTGGCCGTTCGCGTCCTCCGCGTCGTCAATTCCGGGTTCTTCAACTTCCCGCAGCCAATCACGACGATCTCGCATGCGCTGGTCATGCTCGGCACGGACGTCGTCAAAGCCCTGGTGCTGACGGCCCCGGTCTTCGACCTTTTCAGCCGCGTCAAGGGACTCTGGCTGCACTCGCTCGCGGTCGCCCGTGCGTCGGGTGCCCTGGCCGAGGCCCTCGGTTACCGCGATCCGGAAGAACTGAGCCTCGCGGGACTGCTCCACGACGTGGGGAAGGCCGTACTCGCCGATGAAGCGCCCCTTGCAGTCAGGCAGGTGCAGTCACTGGTGCAGCAGCACAAGATGCCGATCAGCGCGGCCGAGCAGCAGGTGTTGGGCTTCACGCATGCTGATGTAGGCGTGTGGCTGCTGCAGCGGTGGAACGTACCGGTCAAGCTGACGGCGCCGGTGGGCGGTCATCATCAGTTGTCGATTGTGCGCGAGTACGCGGACCGCGCGGCAATCGTGCACGTCGCCGACGTGCTGGCGCGTGCCAAGGCGATTGGCGATCCAGGCGATCAGCTGCTGCCGGCCATCGAGGCGGAGGCCTGGGAGGCGCTGCGGCTCACGATGGATCATGCGGCGACGGCCTTCGATGCGCTCGACGCACTCATCGACGAGCTCGCACAGGGCCCGAAAGAGCCCGTCTGGACCGAACGCCGCGTCTCATAGAGTCGTCCGTCCAGTTTGCATCCACTCCGCATTCCACAATTCCGCATTCCGCAATCCGACTTCCGCAATTCCGTTTCGCACTCCGAATTCCGAATTCCGAATTTTCCGTTGTATCTTTTCTGGATGCTGGAACGTCGTCGATCAGGGATTGCCGGATGGGGTGTGTTCGCTACGGAACGGATCCCCAAGAACAAACGCATCGTGCATTACGCAGGCGAGAAGATCACGCACAAGGAAAGTCTGAAGCGCGAGGCCAGGTATCTCGAGAAGGGCCGCATCTGGTGCTTCACGCTGAACAATCGCTGGGTCATCGACGCCGGGGTCGGCGGCAACATTGCCCGGTTCATCAATCACGCCTGCAAACCAAACTGCTGGGTCGAAGTGAAAGACGGCACCATCTGGATTCGCGCAGCCCGCACCATCCGTAAGGGCGAAGAGCTCAGCTACAACTACAACACCACCGGCGACGCGAAGATCCCGTGCAGATGCCGTCCTGACTGCACGCACAAGATCTGATGCGTCATCTGATCTACCTGCACGGATTCGCGTCGTCCGCGCGATCGACGAAGGCCACGGCGTTTGCCGCTCGCGCCGCGGAGGCCGGCTGGTCGTTCGACTGTCCCGATCTGAACCTGCCGCAGTTCGAATCGCTCACCATCACCCGGATGATCGATCAGGTGACAGACGCGGTCGCTGCGAGCCCCGCGCCGCGGGTCGCTCTCGTCGGCTCGAGTCTTGGTGCGCTTGTGGCCCTGGAAGCGGCGGCTCGGGCCCAGCCAGAGTCGGGACCGCAGATCGACGCGCTCGTGTTCCTGGCGCCCGCGCTCGACCTTGCGCCAGGGATGGAGCGGCATCTCGGCGCGGCTGCAGTCGAGCGGTGGCAACGAACCGGCAGCCTCGAGGTCTTCCACTTCGGGGACCAGCAGACGCACCTGCTGCACTGGGCGTTCATGGAAGACGCGCGGCGCTACGACTCGATGCACACCCTCACGACGCTCCCGGTCCTCATTTACCAAGGCCGTCAGGACGATGTCGTCGATGTGTCGTCGGTGACTGAGTGGGCCGCGCTCCAGCCGCGCGCGATCCTGCATCTGCTCGACGATGGCCATCAACTCTTGACGAGCCTCGATCGGATGTGGACAGGCACACGCACCTTTCTCACCGAGGTTGCGTGATCCGCCAGAGGATTCTGGCGCTGACGTTCTGTCTGCTCGCCGTCTTGACGACTGGAGCGGGCGGCCTGGGACAGACCCCCGCTCGCACGGTCGCCTGGCGGATGATCGACGTGGCCTCCGGACAGACAGTGGATGGCGCCCTCGCACCTGCCATCGACGCGCCGTCGCTGCCCGGGTCGATCGTGAATCTGCCGACACTGATCGCGGCGCTCGAGAGTGGCGCGATCACACCCGCGACTCACATTGCCTGTCCGGGATATGCCGACGTCGGTGGACGTCGGATCGCGTGTCTTCATCCGCGGATCCGGCGCCCGCTCAGTGCGGCCGAGGCGCTTGCGTACTCCTGCAACCACTACTTCGCGGAGGTGGGCGCGCGACTGTCGCGCGATCGCTTGAACGCGCTGCTCGTGTCGCTCGGACTACCGGCGACGCGATCGGCAACGCCGCTCGGCCTCGCAGCCGTCGGAGTCGATGCGGCGCCGGTCGCGCCGGCCGCACTCCTCCGGGCGTTCGTCCGCATTGTCGCGGAGCCAAACGCATTGGGCCTGCGTCCGACGACGCGCAGTGTGGTCATCGAAGGCCTGCGGGGCGCCACTCTGTTCGGCACCGCTGCCGCGTTCGGTGGGCGCGGCATACAGGCGCTCGCGAAAACGGGGACCGCCGAGGCGAGCGGAGGCGGTCAGCAGGGACTCGTCGTGGCCATGTGGCCCGCTGACAGACCGCAGCGCGCAGCGGTAGTCGTCGTCTCAGGAGGATCGGGTCCGGATGCGGCGCTCGTGGCCGCAGACATCGCAAAGAGCGGCCGTGCGGCGGGACAGCCTGCGACGTCGGCGGCGAGTGCACCGGCGCCTTCATCTCCGCGGGCGGCCCCGTCGCCGGTTGCCACGGCCGCACAACCCGCGGCCGATGAGAGCACACAGATCCGCGTCGGTTTCGCGCAGAGCGGCGGCGGGTATACGGTGCGCACGCTGCCGCTCGAGGACTATGTGGCGCGCGTGCTGGCGGGGGAAGCGGCCGCTCGAAGCCGTCCGGCGGCGCTCGAAGCACTCGCGATCACGGTCCGGACGTTCGCGCTCGCCAATCGGAATCGCCATGGCAAGGACGGCTTCGATCTCTGCACGCAGACACACTGCCAGGTGCTGCGCGAGCCGACCACGTCCACCCGCGCGGCGGCCTCCGCGACAGCGGGACTCGTGCTTGCCTGGCATGGCCAACCAGCCTCCGTCTACTACACCGCCTCATGCGGCGGCCGTAGCGAGCGTCCGTCGAATGTCTGGCCAGGTGCGGACGACCCGCCGTTCATGCCGATGCAGTCTGATCCGGGCTGCGCCGGGCAGCCGCGGTGGGTCACCGAGATTACCGCGGCCGACCTGGTGCGCGCGCTTCGAGCGGCTGGCTACGCGGGCGTCCAGCTGCGCGACTTCCGGATCCTCAGCCGGAATGAATCGGGCCGGGTGAACGAGCTGGAAATCAAAGGCCTCACGCCCCAACGGATCTCGGGACAGGCGCTCCGCATGGCGGTCGGCCGTGAGCTGGGCTGGCAGCTGCTCAAGAGCACCGCCTTCGACGTGACGCGCAGCGGACCCGGCTATCGCTTTACGGGCCGCGGGTACGGCCATGGCGTGGGGTTCTGCGTCATCGGCGCGACCAATCGCGCGGACGCCGGGGCGTCACGCGCGGATCTGCTCGCGGCCTACTTTCCCGGTCTCCAGGTCACGCCTGCGTCGCGTCTGAAGCCGGTCGATCCCGCGGTCGCCGCGCGTGCGGCCGCGCGTCCTGCGCTCGACAGCGGGGACGCGGCCGAGAGCGACGATGCCGGCGAGACGCCCAGCGTGCCCACGCCGACAGCCGCCGCGGAGTCGATCCCGGTGCGACCGGCCGCTGGGGTCGTGCTGCGCCTGCCTGCGGCGGACGAGCAGGCGCGTGAGTGGATTCAAAGCCTCGCCGAGCGCGCCGTAGATGCCGCGGCGTCACGGAGCGGCCGGCCGGTCCCATCCGCGATCGAGATCGTCTTCTATTCCACCCAGGAGATCTTCACGCGCGCGACACACGAACCCTGGTGGACGGCGGCGCTGACGCGCGGCGCACGGATCGAGCTCCAGCCCGTAACCGCCCTCCGCCAGCGGAGCCTCCTCGAGCGAACCCTGGCGCATGAGATCGCGCACATCATTACGGCCTCCGCACTCGCGGGCCGCCCCCAATGGGTGAAGGAGGGGGCGGCCATGTTCGCGTCCGGTGAAATCAGCGAAGCGGAGATCGCAGCCCACGCGCGAGGCAAGTTGAGCGTGGGCTGTCCGTCGGACCCCGAGCTGCGGCGGCCGGTCTCCGCTGCGGCCGCGCGGGACGCCTACGACCGCGCCGAGCAGTGTTTTGCGCGGGCGCTTGGCCAGGGGCGGCGGTGGGATGACGTGCGCTGATCGCCCCGGCAGAGGCTCCGGCTAGAATCAGCACGCGACAGGTCCCCCGGAACGTGTCGCACTGCGAGCGTTCGATGCGCTTGAGGCGAATCCTGATGGCAAGCGTGCTCCTGCCGGCCGCTCTCTCGGCCGATATGCCCACCCGGCTGGCGTATCCGACGACAGCAAAATCGGACGTCGTCGACGATTACTTCGGAACCAGGATCCCGGATCCGTACCGGTGGCTCGAGGATCCCAACAGTGCCGAGACCAAGGCGTGGGTCGAGCAGCAGAACGCGCTGACGTTTGCCTTTCTCGATCGGATTCCGGCGCGTCAGCGCATCCGGAAGCGGCTCACGGATCTGTGGAACTACGAGCGGTACAGCGTCCCGTCGCGCGAAGGGCCTCGCTACATCTATTCGAGGAACGACGGTCTGCAGAATCAAGCCGTCATCTTCAAAGCCACTGCGCTCGACGCGGCACCCGAAGTCCTGCTCGATCCGAACACGCTGTCTGCCGAGGGCACCGTCGCCTTGAGCGGTCTCACGTTCAGCGATGACGGCTCCAAGGCCGCGTATGCGGTCTCGGCGGCCGGGTCCGACTGGCTCGAGTGGCGCGTACGCGACGTCGCCAGCGCGCGGGACCTGTCGGACGTGATCAAGTGGTCCAAGTTCAGCAGCGCATCCTGGCTGAAAGACGGGTCAGGCTTCTTCTACAGCCGCTATGCCGCTCCGGCCGACGGGCAGGCGTTCAGCGGCGTCAACAAGTATCAGCAGGTCTTCTTTCATGCGCTCGGCACGCCTCAGGATCGCGACGTGCTCGTCTTCGCGCGCGACGACCAGCCTGACTGGGGCTTCAACGCTGATGTGAGCGACGACGGCCGCTTTCTCGCCATCGTGCAGTGGGAGGGGACGAATCGGGAGAACAGAATCTTCGTACGCGACCTTGCGGACCCCGGATCGTCGATTCGCCCGTTTCTCGACAAGTTCGACGCGAGCTACCAGATCGTCGGCAACGATGGCGCCCGCTTTTACGTGCTGACCGACAATGCCGCCGACCGGTATCGGCTCGTCGCGATCGACCTCGAGCATCCTGAGCCTGCGGCCTGGACCACGATCATTCCCGAGCCGGAGCGACGCGATGTGCTCGCCGGGGTGACCATGATTGGCGAGCGGTTCGTCGTCCAGCTTCGCACCGACGCCCACGAGCACCTGGTCGTGTTCAAGAAGGATGGCACCCGCGAGCGCGACATCCCGCTGCCCGCACTCGGATCGATTGGCGGCGTGAGTGCACGGCGCCGCGACACCGAAGTGTTCTACGCGTTCACCTCCTTCACCTATCCGACGACTATCTATCGCTACGATCCCGCGTCGGGCCGGAGCACGGTGTTCAAGCGTCCAAGCGTGACGTTCGATCCCGCGGACTACGACGTCACTCAGGTGTTCTACGCCTCGAAGGACGGCACGAAGATCCCGATGTTCCTCGTCGGCCGGAAGGGGATGCCACGCGACGGACAGGCGGCGACTCTGCTCTACGGGTATGGCGGATTCGATATTTCGCTCACTCCTGCGTTCTCGCCGGCGATCATCGGCTGGCTCGAGATGGGCGGACTCTACGCACAGCCGAACCTGCGCGGCGGGGGCGAGTATGGCAAGGCCTGGCACAACGCCGGACGTCTCGCCCACAAGCAGAACGTGTTCGACGATTTCATCGCGGCAGCCGAGTATCTGATTCGAGAGCGTTACACATCCACGCCCAAGCTGGCGATCAGCGGCGGCAGCAACGGTGGATTGCTCGTTGGCGCCGCCATCACGCAGCGTCCGGACCTGTTCGGCGCGGCCGTGCCGCAGGTTGGCGTATTGGACATGCTGCGCTTCCACAAGTTCACGATCGGGTGGGCGTGGACCTCCGACTATGGTTCCTCAGAGACGAAAGACGGGTTCGAGACGCTGATCAAGTACTCCCCGCTGCACAATATCAAGCCGGGCACCAAGTATCCCGCCACGCTCGTCACGACCGGCGATCACGACGATCGCGTGGTCCCGGCGCACAGTCACAAGTTCACGGCGGCGCTGCAGGCGGCCCAGGGCGGGGACGCGCCCATCCTGACGCGGATCGAGACGCGAGCGGGACACGGGGCCGGCAAGCCCACCACGAAGCAGATCGAGGAGCGCGCCGACATCTACACGTTCCTGGCGTACGTGCTCGATATGCCCGCGGCGCGCGCCGCGAGCTAGCGCCGTCTCGAGTCGGCAGCCGTAGTACAGTTCGACTGTGCTGCTCGAAGTCATCGCGACCTCACTCGAGGATGCGCTTGCCGCGGAGGATGGGGGAGCCGGCCGGCTCGAGATCGTCTACGACCTCGACAGAGGCGGCCTGACTCCGCCCATTCCGCTCGTCGAAGCGATTCTCGCGCGCGTCCACATACCCATCCGCGTGATGGTGCGGGAAGAAGAGCCGTTCGTCCCGACCGCACCGGGGGTGATCGATGCGATGACGGCGCGCGTGCAGGACCTTGCGAGGCTGCCGATTAGCGGAATCGTCGTTGGCGTGCTCGATCACGCGCACGGCGTAGACGTCTCGGCGCTTCGGCGCCTGCTGGCGCCAGCTCCCGCAGTGCCGGTCACGTTCCATCGCGCCTTCGAAGACGTCGCTGACCAGGACGCCGCGATCGACGCGCTGGCACGGGAACCGGCGGTGGATACCGTGCTGACCAGCGCAGGATCCGGGCCGTGGAGCGAACGGCTCGAGCGGCTGCGCGGGATCGCCAGGCGGGCTGGATCCGGATTCCGTGTGCTGGCCGCGGTCGGTGTGGATCGCGCCGTGATCGACGCGATCGATCCATCGTGGCCGTTCGACATCCACGTCGGCCGCGCTGGACGCGATCCGGAGCGGAACGACGCGCCTGTCTCGGCGCGCCGCGTACGACACCTTGCCTCGCAAATCCGGGGTTGATTCGCGACCCGATTTCGTCTGGACGCTCCGCGAAAACCGGATAGACTCTCGGCGGACTGACGGGAGGACGCGTGAGCGACAGCTTCGACGGGACGGCCCTGCCGCCCCCGATTCCCGGTGACTCGGGCTGGAATGGTGACGACGCATCTCGCACGGGGCCCGCGTGGGAGCAGGAGGGATCCTGGTTCCAGCGCTTCGCCCAGACTGCGCAGTCAGCGTTGCTCTCTCCGTCGTTGTTCTTCAGCACCATGCGGCGTACCGGCGGCATCGGGGCGCCGGTCACGTACGGATTGCTCGGGACCTTCATCGGCGGACTGGCTGCGGGCATCTACCAGTTCCTGCTGGGCACCCTGCTTGCGGGGGCAAACGGCGCCGAGGCTGCGCGCGAACAGGCGGTCATCAACGCCTTTTCGACCGGCTGCATCGTGGTGATCGTGCCGATCCTGACGGTGTTGTCGCTCTTCGTCAACGCCGCCATCACGCACGTGATGCTCCTGCTCCTCAATGGAGCGCGGCGTGGATTCGAGACGACCATGCGCGTCGCCGCCTACGCACACGGATCGGCGGCAATGTTCAATCTGGTGCCGCTCTGCGGCGGCATCATCGGATCGATCTGGGCGTTGGTGATCGTGATCATCGGCATCGCCCGAGCGCACGAGATACCAACGGGGAAGGCGGCAGCGGCCGTCCTCATCCCGATCGCGGTCTGCTGCGTGCTGGTGCTGGTCTTCTACGCGGCGATCGCGGCGCTCGTCTTCGGCGCCGTCATGGCCGGCACGAGTCATCAGTGACGGTGCAGTGGGAAGCGATCCACGCTGGTCAGATCGACCATGAGCGGCTCTGGGGGCCGGTCGGCCTCGCGTGCCTTGCGCTTGGCGGCCTCTGGGCTCGCCAGGTCGGACTCATTCCCATCGGCTGTCTCTTCAAGGCCGTGACCGGCGTGCCGTGTCTGACCTGCGGGGCCAGCCGGGCGGCCGTGGCACTCGCACATGGGCACGCGATGGAGGCGTTCCGGCTCCATCCGCTGGTGGCGGCCGGTGCGGCCGCAGGCGCCTTCTACGTCCCGTGGGCCCTCGTGACGGCCGCCTGCCCGCGCCGGTTGCGCGTGCATTGGTCGGCCCGTGAGTGGCGGGGGCTGCGCATCCTCGCCTGGACGATTCTTGCGGCCACCTGGGTCTGGTTGATCGCCGACGGGCGATAATCGTGCATGACCGCTAAACCTGTCGGCCGGGGACGCCGATAGTGAGGGGGACATGCAACTCGCCGACTGGTTCCAGGCGCTCCTGCTCCTGAATGACGATCCGCACGGCCGGTCTGCCGTCGACGTCACGAAGGCCCGCTAACTCCCCTCGCCGCGCCGCGGCTCGTGCCTCGCTTCGCGTCTCCACAGCCAGATAGTCTTCGTCTCGGGTGACAAAAGTCGCCACGATTCACTGCGTGTGTGTCGTCCGCCTCGTCCAGCACATCAGGATCGGCGGCGCACCGCCTGCACATACCGGGACGGCAGCGCGTGCCCGAGCAGTTGGCCCACCGCCAGCGACGCCGCCGCGACCGCGTCGAGCGCGATGCCGGTCTCGATGCCCAGCCCATGCAGTAGATACACGAGGTCTTCGGTCGCGAGATTGCCGGAGGCACCGGGCGCGTATGGACACCCACCCAGGCCCCCGGCCGAACTGTCGAAGGTCGCGATACCGGCTTCGAGCGCGGCGAGGACGTTTGCCAGCGCCGTGCCCCGTGTGTCGTGGAAGTGGAGCGCCACGCGATCCGCGGGCACCCGCGCGAGAAGCGCGTCGAGCACGTCCCAGACCTGACCAGGGTGCGCGACGCCAATGGTGTCGCTCACCGCCACTTCGAATGCCCCGAGATTCAGCAGCCGGTCGGCGAGCTCGACAACCCGTGGAATCGGGACCGAGCCTTCGTACGGACAGCCGAACGCGGTTGAAAGATAGGCGCGCATCCGGATGCCGGCCACCCGCGCACGCGCGGCCACTTCGCCATAAAGCTCCAACGATTCGTCGATCGACTTGTTGATGTTCCGCCGGCTGAACGACTCCGACGCAGCCGCGAAGATGGCGACCTCCTCGAGTCCTGCACCGAGGGCGCGCTCGATGCCCGCCATGTTAGGCACGAGCGCGCTGTACCGCGTTCCGGGCTTTCGTGTGATGCCGGCCGACACGGCCTCCGCGTCATCGAGTTGAGGCACCCACTTTGGATTCACAAACGATGTGATTTCCACCACCGGCAGACCCGCGGCGCTCAGCGCGTCGATGAAGCGGATCTTGTCGGCCGTGGCGATTCGCGTGGCCTCGTTCTGGAGTCCATCGCGTGGGCCGACTTCGACGACCTGGACGCGCTGCGGCAGTGACGGACGGCTCATGCGATCTCCACGAGCGGCACGCCCGCCTGAACGAGTTCGCCCACCCGGCAGTGGACGGCCGTGATCGTCCCGTCACTCGGGGCCCGAAGCGCCAGTTCCATCTTCATCGCTTCCAGTGTGACGACCGTGTCACCAGCGTGCACCTGGGCGCCGACCTCCACCAGCACGGCTCGCACCGTCGCCGGCATGGGCGCGCTGAGATCGTGGCTGCCCGAGCGCGTGCGCGACCGGCGGACGTCGGCTTCGTTCGCGAGGTAGTGCACACGGCCATCGGCATGAACCCACATGCCGGCGTCATCGACAGCTGTCCATACGGTCGTGGCTCTGCCGTCGATCGTGACGCGCCACACACCCGGCCCGATTGCGGCGACGTCGGTCTTCACGACCCGAGCCTCCACGCGCCAAGCGTGGTCCAGGGATCGGCAGTGCGCGTGGCGTTGGGAACACGCTGAGCGCGTTCGAGCGCGTGTGAGGCCGCTGCACGGGCGGCGGGAGAAGGCTGTTCTGCGGCGAGCGATTCCACGAGCGCCGCCGTTTGGCGGTCGAGCCACGTCGTGTCGATCTCGCCGCGCGCGAACGAGTCATCCTCGACGACGGCGAGGAGGTAGGGCACGTTGGTGCGAACGCCAAGAATGGGGAAACTCGCGAGCGCGGCTCGCAGGCGCAGGATCGCACGCTCACGATCCTCCGCTTGAACGATCAGCTTCGCGATCAGCGGATCGTAGTGGACCGCAATGGCGTCGCCTTCTTCGAAGCCGCTGTCTACGCGGATGCCGGGGCCGCGCGGTTCGCGATAGAGCCGCAGCGGTCCGGCCTGCGGCAAGAAGCCCTGTGCCGGATCTTCCGCGTAGATGCGTGCCTCGATGGCATGTCCACGCGGCGTCCGGCCCGAGTCCCAGTCGAGAGGTTCACCAGCGGCGACCCGTAGCTGCGCGTGCACCAGGTCGACACCGTAGACCCCCTCGGTGACCGGATGTTCAACCTGCAGCCGCGTGTTCATCTCGAGAAAGTAGAACCGCGGGCCGTGCGCTGTCTGTTCCAGAAGAAACTCGACGGTACCGGCATTCTGATAGCCCGCTGCCTGCGCTGCGGTAACCGCTGCCTCACCCATGTCGGCTCGCAGCGCCTCGTTCACGGCTACCGACGGGCTCTCTTCGATCACTTTCTGGTGGCGCCGCTGCAGCGAGCACTCGCGCTCACCAAGGTGGACGAGGTGTCCGTGACGATCGCCGATGATTTGAATTTCCACGTGCCGAGGCCGCTCGACAAGGTGCTCCACGTACAGCGTGCCGTCGCCAAAGGCGGCAAGCGCATCACGCCGCGCCGCCCGGACCTGGTCGATCGCCGACTCGCTGCCGAGGACGGTGCGCATGCCGATACCACCGCCGCCGGCAGACGGTTTGATCAGGGCAGGGAGCCCCACGTGCGCCACCGCCGCAGCGATCGCCTCGTCGGACTGATCGGCTGGCACCTCGCCGGGAACGACGGGTACACCGTGTTCCGCAACCAGTCGCCGGGCAGCGGTCTTGGAACCGAGGCGGGCGATGGCGTCCGGCGGCGGCCCCACGAACATCAGCGACGCGTCTCCGCATGCGGCCGCGAAGCCGGCGTTCTCAGCGAGAAAACCGTACCCGGGATGCACCGCCTCGGCGCCGGAACGGCGCGCGGCATCGATGATGGCGCCGGCCGACAGGTAGCTCTCCTGTGCGGAGGCCGGACCGATTCGTTCGGCGCGATCGGCGAGGCGCACGTGCATCGCACGCGCGTCGGCGTCCGAGTACACGGCGACCGTCTCGATGCCGAGCTCGCGGCACGCGCGGATGATCCGCACGGCAATCTCTCCGCGATTGGCGATGAGGATGCGGTGGAACATGGGGTAGTGGGGACGAAGGGCAGAGGGCTAAGGGCGAAAGGCTAAGGGCTTAGAGAAGTTCGTCGTTTTCGCTTTCGTGTTCGGATTCGTCGTGAGCCGTGAGCCGTGAGCCGTGAGCCGTGAGCCGTGAGCCGTGCGCCCCGAGCTTTAGCCCTCAGCCCTTGTCCCTTACCCCTTTCCCCCTTCCCCTCCTGTACTCTGTGCGGCCCACCGGGGTTTCCGCTTTTCGAGAAACGCGCGAATGCCTTCCTGGCCCTCGGCCGACACTCTACGAGTCGCAATGGCTTCGGCCGTCAGCATGCCAGATTCATGCGGATCGCGGCGTGCGACGTCCGCAATCAATGCCTTCGCAGCCGCGACCGCTCCAGGAGCAGCCGCGAGAAGATCGTCGACGTACCGGCTGACGGTTTCATCAAGCGTTGCAGCCGGTACGACCGCGTGCACCAGACCAAGCGAGTGCGCGCGGGCGGCAGAGAAGCGCGCGCCGGTCAGGAACAGTTCGCGTGCGGCGGAACGTCCCACCTTCGCCAGTACGAATGGCGAGATGACCGCCGGGATCAGTCCCAGTTTGACCTCGGTCAAACCGAAGACCGTGTCGTCCGCGGCCACGACGATGTCACTGACGGCACAGAGACCGACACCACCGCCGAGCGCGGCGCCGTGCACGCGAGAAACGACCGGCAGCGGCAGTCGATCGATCGCGAGAAACAACCGCGCGACATCGGTCGCGTCCTGCAGGTTCTGTTCACGCGAGTACGTGACCATGCGGGCCATCCATCGCAAATCGGCGCCGGCCGAGTACACAGGACCGGCGCCCGACAGAACGATGACACGTACAGCCGGATCCTTGGCGACCGAGTCTGCCCACCAGCTCAGCTCGCGAATCATCTCGTCGTCGAACGCATTGCGCACGTCCGGACGATTCAACACCACGCGCTCGACCGGGCCGTCGCGCTCGATGCTGATGCACTTGAACGACATTCGTTCTTACATCCTGAAGACGCCGTACCGCGGCGGCGGTACGGGAGCGTTCATCGCAGCCGACAGTCCGAGCGCCAGTGCCGCGCGCGTTTCCACCGGATCCAGAATCCCATCGTCCCACAGTCGCGCCGTCGAGTAGTAGGGCGAGCCCTCGCGCTCGTACTGTTCGAGGATGGGCTCGCGGATGGCGCGCTCGTCCTCGTCGCTCAGTGACTCGCCGTGCCGAGCCAACTGCTCGCGCTTGACCGTCGTCAGGACGCCGGCGGCCTGCTCGCCGCCCATGACTGAGATCCGCGCGTTGGGCCACATCCACAGCAGGCGCGGCTCGTACGCGCGCCCGCACATGCCGTAATTGCCCGCGCCGAAGGATCCGCCAATGACGATCGTGAATCGGGGCACGACAGAGTTGGCGACGGCATGCACGAGTTTGGCGCCATCGCGCGCGATTCCCGCGCGCTCGTACTGCTTGCCGACAATGAAGCCGGTGATGTTCTGGAGGAAGACGAGCGGCACGGCGCGCTGATTGCAAAGTTGGATGAAGTGCGCGCCCTTCAAGGCGGACTCCGAGAAGAGGACGCCGTTGTTCGCCACGATGCCGACCAGCATTCCGTGCACGCGCGCGAAGCCCGTGACGAGTGTCTGCGCGTACCGCTCCTTGAACTCGTCGAAGCGAGAGCCGTCAACGAGACGCGCGATCACTTCACGGACGTCGTAGGCGCGCCGCAGGTCGACGTTGACAATGCCGTGAAGCTCGGCGGGATCGTACGCGGGCTCTTCGGGCGTGGTGACGTCGGCACCTGCCGGCTTCACCGAATGGAGCGTCGACACCGCCGTTCGCGCGAGGTGCAAGGCATGCGCGTCGTCTTCGGCGTAATAGTCGGCGACGCCCGAGAGCCGCGTGTGCACGTCCGCGCCGCCGAGTTCCTCGGCCGTGACCGATTCGCCCGTCGCGGCTTTGACGAGCGGCGGACCTCCCAGAAAAATCGTACCCGTGCCCTTGACGATGATCGTTTCGTCCGACATCGCGGGAACGTAGGCGCCGCCGGCGGTACAAGATCCCATCACGACGGCGAGCTGCGGCAAGCCCTCCGCCGACATTCGCGCCTGGTTGTAGAAGATCCGTCCGAAGTGATCGCGGTCCGGGAATACGTCGGCCTGCAGTGGGAGGAATGCGCCCCCGGAATCCACGAGGTAGACGCAGGGCAGTCTGTTGTCGAGCGCAACCTGCTGTGCTCGAAGATGCTTCTTGACCGTGATCGGATAGTACGTGCCGCCCTTGACGGTGGCGTCGTTCGCCACGACGATGACCTCGCGCCCCGATACGCGGCCGATGCCGGTCACGAGTCCTGCGCCCGGTGCGTCGTCGTCGTACAGGTTCCATGCGGCGAGAGGCGAGAGCTCGAGGAACGGCGAGCCGGGATCGAGCAGCCGTTCGAGGCGCTCTCGGACCGGCAGCTTGCCCTGCGCTCTGTGCCGCTCGAGCGCCTTCGCACCACCGCCTTCGCGCGCGACGGCAAGCCGCGATTTGAGTTCGGCAGTCAGCTCAGACATCCGCGCGCGGTTGTCGCGAAACTCGGCGCTGTTGACCTGGACGTGCGTGTCGAGCCGATCCATGGCGGCTGGACTACCAACCGCAGCAGTCGGTCTTGTAGCCGCAGTCGCTGCAGCGCCACACCGCGTGCATGCGATACACGTTGGCGCCGCCACAGCGCTCGCAGACGACCGCATCCTCGGCCGCCGCGGGCGGCGCGACCCGGAGGCGCGGGACATCGACGGGCGCGGTGGGCTTGAGAGGCTCTGACATGAGTCGAGATTATACGGCGGCAGACTTTGCCGAGCGTCGCGACCGGATGGTCCGGACGCAGATCGAAGCGAGAGGGGTAACCGACGGGCGCGTGCTGGCGGCCCTTCGCGCCGTGCCGCGCGAGTTGTTCGTGCCATTGACCGAGCAAGCGGAGGCGTACGACGACCGCGCGCTTCCGATCGGGCTCGGTCAGACGATCTCGCAGCCGTACATGGTGGCGTCGATGAGCGCCGCGTTGGCATTGACACCTGCGGACAGAGTGCTCGAGGTAGGCACGGGATCCGGTTACCAGGCCGCAGTCCTCGGGAAGATGGCGGGTGAGGTGTGGTCCATTGAGCGTCACGCGCCACTCGCGGCCGATGCGCGGCAGCGCCTCGAAGCGCTGGGTCTTTCGAACGTGCATGTCGTCGTCGGAGACGGAACGACCGGGCTTGCCGAACACGCGCCTTACGACGCGATTCTCGTGACCGCTGGAGCACCGGCAGTGCCGCATGCGCTTCGCGAGCAACTCGCAGATGGCGGACGGTTGGTCATCCCCGTTGGACCCGCCTCGCATCAAGACCTGATGGTCTGTCGTCGGCGAGGCTCGAGCTTCGAGGATCGGATGGGTGAAGCCTGCGTTTTCGTACCTCTGGTCGGTCGAGACGGCTGGCCAGGCTGAGGTTTTGGCACCTCAGCTGTACGCGGTTGCGACGACGCCCAGCCGAGTGTATGATTCCAAGTCGCGGCTCCTGGACGATAGACAACCAAGTGATTGAAAACACGGCAGCTACGGCAGTTGTGTCGGCAGGCGTGTAAAGGATTCCATGGGCACCAAGCGGAAAAAGCGCGTCCTGGCCATTGATGACGAGCCGGCCATGACAGATTGGCTCAAAGTGGTGCTCGAGCACGCGGGGTACGAGGTCCGTACCGCGCTCATCGGGGTCCGGGGCGAGGAGCTGTTCAAGACCTGGCGGCCTGACGCCGTGCTGACCGACATGATGTTGCCGGACGTGGACGGCATCGAACTCGTCCGCCGCTTCAAGGAGCTGAATCCACAATCCGAGGTGGTCGTGGTCAGCGGCCAGGGAAACATTCCTCGGGCCGTCGAGGCCATCAAGGCCGGTGCGTCCTACTTCCTCGAGAAACCCATCGATGCCGACGGCATGCTGGCGCTTCTCGAGAAGGCGATCGAGCGCACCGATCTGCAGGCCGAAAACCGCGAGCTCAAAGCCAAGCTCGCCGAACGCTACAAGTTCGGCAACATCATCGGGCGCAGCAAGCGCATGGAGGAGTTGTTCGAGCTGGTCGAGAGCGTGGCCGCCAGCGAAGCCAACATCCTCATCCAGGGCGACAACGGTACCGGCAAGGAACTGATCGCCAACGCCATTCATTACAACAGCAAACGGTCGAAGGGCCCGTTCATCAAGATCAACTGCGCGGCCATCCCGAAGGATCTGATCGAGTCGGAGCTGTTCGGCTACAAGAAGGGGGCGTTCACCGGGGCGCTCATCGACAAGGAAGGCCTGTTCGAGATGGCCGAGGGCGGCTCGCTGCTGCTCGACGAGATCGGCGAAATGCCGCCCTATCTGCAGACCAAGCTGCTGCGCGTGCTGCAGGAGCGTGAGTACCGGCCGATTGGCAGCGAGCGGATCGTCCACGTGGACTTCCGCCTCATTTGCGCGACCAACATCGATCTGGAAATGGCCCTGCGCGAAGGGAAGCTCAGAGAGGACCTGTACTTCCGGATTAACACCATCACGCTGCGCGTCCCGCCGCTCCGAGAGCGGACCGAAGACATTCCGCTTCTGTGCGATTACTTCCTCGAGAAATTCCGGCAGCGCTACCAGAAGAACGTGAAGACGATTGCGCCGGCGGCGTACCATCTGCTCATTCGCAACCGCTGGCCGGGCAACGTGCGAGAGCTCGAGAACGCGATCGAACGCGGCGTGCTGGTGGCCAAGGGGACTGAGATCACCGTGTCGGATCTGCCCGAGTCGATCCGTGAGGAGTCGAGTCCGACGGCGGAATTCGTCATTCCCCCGCACCGTACGCTGGCCGAGATCGAGCGGATGGCCATTCTCCAGACGCTGCAGCGGACGAACTGGAACAAGCAGGAAGCCGCCCAGATCCTCGGTCTGTACCGTCCTACCCTGTACAGCAAGATGAAGAAGCACGACATCAAGGACATGAAGGCGGCGGCCAGGCAGTAGCCATTCAGCGGCGATCAGGCATTGACGAATGATGATTGACGGATGACGATTGCGATGGACGAATCGGGACGGAGGCGCCGGTGAACGAACGTACAGTGGTCATCTGCAGTGGGCTCATCGGCGCGGCGCTCGGCGCGCTGGCAGGCTACCTGTTTCTCACCGAGTCGGGTCGGCAGCTCCGCCGCGACCTCGAACCGCGGCTCGACGACCTCGCCCGTGATTTCGTGGCGCTTCAGGGCAGCGTGTCCCGGGCCACTGACGCGGCGCAGCAGGGCTGGAGAGCCATCAACGAGGCCACCGGAGGCCGCCGCCAGGGGTGGACCGACGCAGATCAGACCGCCCCTTACTAGCCACAGCGAACGCCTGTGTCCGATGAATCCGCACCGGCTGCGACGGCGACGCTCGGTCAGTCGCTGACCGAGGTACTCGGGCGCGCGCGGCAGGTCGGTCTGTTCACGCTCAATTCACTCTGGCGCGGCGTCGTCGGCGTCTACAACAGCGACGACCTGACGCACGCCGCGTCGATCGCGTACTACGCGCTGCTCTCGCTCTTTCCCTTCCTCCTGCTCATCAGCTCCGTCATCGGCAGCATGACGGCCGACGAACATCGCGGAGCCGCGGCCCTGAGCTTTGTCCTGCGGTATTTTCCGACGCGTCTCGAGTTCGTCACGCGGCAGCTGCGGCTGTTGCAGGAAGGACGGGTGCGGCTCGGCATTGCCGGAAGCATCGCGCTCATCTGGGCGTCGCTCGGCGTTTTCAGCGCGGTCAGTACCGCCG
>JBKPMA010000126.1:0-2857 GCA_046731935.1 Acidobacteriota bacterium | reverse complement strand
CCTATGTACGGCATTGTGCCGCCCACTCCTGGCTCAATCAGCACCTTGCCTTGCAGGATTAGCCATCTCTTTCCTATATCGGCTCCGAGCTTCGTAACCAGCTATGTCAAGAAGACCGCTGCCATCGTCGCCACAATTACGTCGAGGGACACCGGGGTGCATTCACGAACGAGACGAATGACCCCGGCTCCACATTGATCCGGCCCCAGATTGACCCCGGCTCCACATTGACACCGGCCCACTCGCGCCGGACAATGCCTCGATGGCCGGGTCGCGGACCACACTTGGCGCAGCCCTGGCCGCCGTTGCGTTCACGACCGCGCTGCTCGTCGCTGCCGATACCCCAACAGTTCCAAACGCCACCGTCAATTTCGATCGACAGATCCGCCCTCTTCTATCCGACCGCTGCTTCCGGTGTCACGGCCCCGACTCCGCCAAGCGTAAAGCCAAGCTTCGCCTCGACACGAAAGACGGTGCGATGGCGGCGCTCAAGGACGGCTGGGCGATCGTCAAACCGTTCGACCCTGGCAAGAGTGAGCTCATCAGGCGCATCTTCAACGAATCGGACGACGAGCGGATGCCGCCGCCGGAGTCTCACCTGTCGTTGTCTCCGGCGGAGCGAGAGCTGCTTCGGCGCTGGGTGACCGAGGGCGCTGAGTACCGTCCGCACTGGTCGTTCATTCCCGTCGGCGAAATTCCGCTGCCCGCGACCAGCCATGGATCGCTCTCCACGAATCCGATCGACGCGTTCGTCCGTGAGCGGCTGGACGCCGAAGGGATCGCGCCCGCGCCCGAGGCATCGCCCGAGGCGCTGCTACGGCGTCTGTCGCTGAACCTCACGGGGCTGCCGCCCACGCTCGCCGAACTGGACGCGTTTCTCGCAAACCCCTCACCCACCGCGTACGACAAGGCGGTCGATCGCTATCTCGCATCACCCGCGTACGGGGAGCGGATGGCCGTTGACTGGCTCGATCTGGCGCGGTACGCGGACACGTACGGCTACCAGAACGACTTCGATCGCGACGTGTCGCCATACCGCGACTGGGTCATTCGTGCGTTCAATCAGAATCTCCCGTACGACGCGTTCCTGACGTGGCAGCTCGCCGGCGATCTGCTGCCAGCGGCGACGCGGGAACAGCGGATTGCGACGGCGTTCAACCGGATGCACCGGCAGACCAACGAAGGCGGCAGCGTCGAAGAGGAGTTCCGCACCGAATACGTCGTGGATCGTGTGAACACGTTCGGCACCGCGATGCTGGGCCTCACAATCGAATGCGCGCGCTGCCACGATCACAAGTTCGATCCGATCACGCAGCGCGACTACTACTCGCTCTTCGCCTTCTTCAACAACATCGACGAGTCCGGCCTCTATTCACATTTCACGAACGCCACGCCTACACCGACGCTGATGCTCTGGACGCCCGCGCAGTCCGCGCGGCACCGCCAACTGCAGGGGCAGATCGCCGCGTCTGAAGCACGGCTCGCCGCGCTCGAACGATCGGCGCGCCCCCCATTTGCCGTCTGGCAGAAGACGGCACGCGTGCACGCCCCGGCGCCGATCGCGCATCTGGCGTTCGACGAAGCCGCGGCAGACACGACGCCCGATAGTGCAACCGGCGCGAAGGCGACGTTACAGGACGGGCCGGTCATCGAGAGAGAGTCGCAAGGTCGAAAGGTCGACGAGTCAAAGGGTCCATCCGATGGCGCCGTCGGGCGGTTGGGGAGCGGGGAATCAGCGTTGAACGGCGCGATGCGGTTCAGCGGCGACAACGCGGTCATAGACGCCAGCGTGCGAACGTTCACTCGATCCGATCCCTTCTCCATCGTCCTCAGGCTCCAGCCGACGGAGGCCCAGGATCGCGCCGTCATCGTTCACCAGTCGCGCGCGTGGTCGGACGCCGGCAGCCGCGGCTTCGAATTGACGCTCGATCACGGACGGCCTCTCTTCGCACTGACCCATTTCTGGCCGGGTAATGCGATCGCGGTTCGCGCCACGCGCGACCTGCCACTCCACGAGTGGTCTCGGATCGCGGTGACGTATGACGGATCCAGCCGGGCGGCCGGAATCCGTCTGTATCTGAACGGCGCGCCGCTCGCGACCGACGTCGTTCGCGATCACCTCTACAAGGACATCACCTACAGCAAGGCGGCGGGTGATGGCTTCGCCGAGAAAGCGCCGCTGACGCTCGGGGCGAGATTTCGCGACAGCGGATTCAAGAACGGACTCATCGACGACGCGCGGGTCTTTGATGTCGCGTTGACGCCGCTCGAAATTGCCGATGGCGGTGCCGGCGCGGCAGCGGGCGACTTGTTCGAGTACTACGTCGCGCGCGTGTATGCACCCGCGAAGGCGGAGGCGGCGGAGCTTCAGCGGCTTCGCCGGCAGGACAGCCGGCTCGCCAACCGCGTGCGGGAAATCATGGTGATGGAAGAGATGGCCACGCCGCGGCCCGCGCACCTGCTGGCGCGTGGTGCGTACGATGCGCCGCGCGACGAGGTCCCGCGTGACACGCCGTCGGCGCTGCCCCCGTTCGATCCTGAGCTGCCACGCAACCGTTTGGGGCTGGCTCGATGGCTGACGGGCCGGCAGAATCCCCTTGCCGCCCGCGTGGCGGTCAATCGGATCTGGCGGATGCATTTCGGCCGCGGCGTGGTTGCCTCACAAGAGGACTTCGGCAGTCAGGGACGGCTGCCCTCGCATCCTGAACTGCTCGATTGGCTCGCGGCGCGCTTCATGGACAGCGGCTGGGACGTCAAAGCCCTCCAGAAGCTGATCGTGACCTCCTCGACGTTCAAGCAGTCGTCGCACACGACTCCGGAACAGCTCACGAAGGATCCGGAGAATCGTCTGCTGAGT
>JBKPMA010000125.1:0-6899 GCA_046731935.1 Acidobacteriota bacterium | reverse complement strand
ACCGATGGATGATCAGTCAGCGGCCGCTGACAACTCGTGCATACATCGCGAGTTGCAGGGGTCTCCCCACCGCAATCTGGACAGATCATGTTGGATGGCAGAGGAGTCCATTATGCGGCAGGAGTGAAAGAGGCGCAAGGCACCGAAACGCAACGCTCACCAGCACTTACTCGAGGATGTTCGGATGGAATCACCGACGATAGTGATGGCGAGTTGGGCGAGAAGACTACGCGCCCCCCGCGGTTACGCGGCCTTCATGCGGAGAATGTTGGGTCTTTGGCGATCAGGGGTTCACCCGTCCGTCTCCTGCGTAATGTGGTACTGCTCGAGTTTTTTGTACAGATTGCTGCGGGGTGTGTCGATCAGCTCCGCGGTCTTCGAAATGTTCCAGCCCGTCTCACGCAGTTTGTTGACGAGGAACTGCCGCTCCGACAATTCCTTGTGCTCTCGAAGCGTGCCGGCCTTCACTGGGTCGCCCCCGGCCTCGACGGGGCGGGTGGGTGCTTCGACACGCAGGCTCTCCGGCAGATCTGCGACGTCGATCACGTCATTCGGCGTCATGATGATCAGCCGCTCGAGCGTGTTCCGCAGCTCGCGGATGTTGCCCTTCCACCGATAGCGCTTCAAGACCTCGAGCGCGGCTTCGGTCACGCGCTTTGGCTTGAAGTTGTTGTCGCTTCTGAACAGCTCGACGAAGTGTTTGACGAGCTGTGGGATGTCCTCACGCCGCTCGCGGAGCGGCGGTACGTAGATGGGAATGACGGCCAGGCGGAAGTACAAGTCTTCGCGGAACGTGCCCTTCTCGATTTCCTCTTCGAGCTCTTTGTTCGTGGCCGCAATGACGCGGACGTCGACCTTGATCGTTCGCGACGATCCCAGCCGCTCGACTTCGCCTTCCTGCAGCACGCGCAGCACCTTCGCCTGCGTCTTGAGGCTCATGTCGCCGACTTCATCCAGGAAGATCGTGCCTTTGTCGGCCTGTTCGAATTTTCCGATCTGCTTTTCCGTGGCCCCGGTGAAGGAGCCCTTTTCGTGGCCGAACAGCTCGGACTCGATCAGGTCGTCCGGAATCGCGGCGCAGTTGACCTGGACGAACCGCTCGCGGCTGCGCAGGCTGTTGCGGTGGATGGCGCGCGCCACCAGCTCCTTGCCCGCCCCGCTCTCGCCCGTCACGAGCACCGTCGCATTGGTCGGCGCCGCGCGGCGGATGGAGTCGGTCACCTTTTTCAGCGCGGCGCTCTCGCCGACGATCTGGTGCCGCACTTCCATCACGCGCTTGAGCGATCGGTTCTCGTCGGCCAACCGGCTGCGATCCAGCGCGTTCCGGATCGTGACGAGCACACGTTCGCTGGCCAGCGGTTTCTCGATGAAATCGAACGCGCCCAGCTTCGTCGCTTCGACGGCCGTCGTCACGGTCGCGTGACCAGAGATCATCACGACCGGCAGCGTCTCGTTGGCCGCGCGCAGGCGCTGCAGCGTCTCGAGACCGTCCATGCCAGGCATCTTGATGTCGAGGAACACGAGATCGGGGGACTCGCGCTCGGCAAGTGTCAGGCCGTCCTGACCCGTCGCGGCTCCAAGAAATTCGTAGCCTTCGTATTCGAGGATCATCCGCAGCGAGTCGCGGATGGCAGCTTCATCGTCGATGACCAGGATGCGCGATTTCATAGGTCGGCGTGTCGGGCGCCCCGGAGATCGGCGGGACCAACGGAAAGGAAGGTCACGGCGTGTCGATCCGCACGGCGCGCAGCAGTCGCTGGTTGGATTCGGGCTGGTAGAGATAGACGGCGAGCACGTCACCGGGATGTGCAGATCCCGTGAGACGCTCGTAATCCGCGACGGATCGCACGCTGTGCCGATTGATTTCGAGGAGCACGTAGCCGCGCTCGATGTCGGCGTCGTACGCCGCGCTCATGGGATCCACCTTGGTGACTACGACGCCGTCGAGGCCGCGCGGAAGCTGATAGTGGGCGCGAGCCTCGGCGTCCAGGTCACGCACGGTCAGACCGACCGACGGCATCACATCCGTAACGGATGACGGAACCGGACGCTCATCGTGGGATCGTCGTCCGTCGAACAGATCGCGGCCCGGGCGTTCGGCGAGCTTGAGATCCATCGAGAGCAGTCGGCCGTCGCGCCGGACGTCGAGCCGCACCAGCGTTCCGGGCTCGCGAGCCGACACGCCGCGGATCAGCTCGTCAGTCGTCGAGACAGGCGCGCCATCGACCGCGACCACGAGATCGTACGTCTTGAGCCCGGCGCGATCGCCCGGTGAGCCGGGGCTCAGATCCTGCACCAATGCACCGTGGAGGTCGCCCAGCTTGAGCGATCGCCGCAGATCCGGATCCAAATCCGTCAGCGCGACGCCGATATACCCGCGTGCGACGCGGCCGCGCGATTTCAGCTGCGGCAGAATCGCAGACGCCTGATTTGCGGGGACGGCGAACCCGATGTTGCTGGCACGCGAGCTGATGGCTGAGTTGATGCCGATGACTTCGCCGCGTGCGTTGATGAGCGGACCACCACTATTGCCGAAGTTGATGGCCGCATCGGTCTGGATGTAGTTGTCGAGGCTCTTGTCGAATAGCTTCCGCCCGAGGAAAGAGACCACGCCCACGGTGACTGTGTGCTCGTAGGCCAGCGGATTCCCGATCGCGCACACCCACTCCCCCACCCGCACCGTGTCTGAATCGCCCAGCGCGGCGACGGGCAATGGCGTCGGCGATTCGACTCTGATCAGGGCGATATCGATGTCAGGATCCGAGCCGACCAGGTGGCCGCGCAGCGTCCGCCCATCAGCCAGCTTCACCGAGATGCGTTCCGCGCCGTCGATGACGTGATGATTCGTGAGGATGTAGCCGGCCGGATCGATCACGAATCCGCTGCCGGTGCCCTTTCGTGGGATGACGTCGTCGCCATGCGGGTTCGCCGGGGATCCGTCCTCGGGGAACGTTGGGTGCCCGTTGGGAAGATCACGCGTCCGGCTCCGCGACGTGGCGTCGATGTTGACGACCGCCGGATTCAGGCGCTCGGCGATATCGGCGAAATTCACGCCTGACGCCGTCCGGCCAGTCACAGAGACCGACGCAAGTGCGGTCCGGGCGGGCCGCTGGGGCGTGGATGGGCTCGACTGTCGGACCCATGACGTCGCGACCACCAGCCCGACCAGGAAGGCGGCGATTGCCGTCAGGCTCACCGTCACGAACGCGAAACGACGGCTCATGAATCGATTATAAGACGTCGGAATGCGGCCTCGTCGATCGTTTCGACTCCGAGCGTCCGGGCCTTGTCTGCCTTGCTGCCGGGGTCGGCCCCTACGACGACCGCGGTGGTTTTCTTGCTCACCGAACTCGAAACGCGGCCCCCCAGTCGTTCGATGGCCGCCGTGGCCTCATCGCGCGACATGCTCTCGAGCGTTCCGGTCAGGACGAACGTCTTCCCCGCCAACGCACCTGCGGCCGGCGCGGGCGCGAGCGTCGAAATCATGGTCAACCCGGCCTCGCGGAGCCGGTCCACCAGCGCTGCGTTGTGCGGCTCCGCAAACCACGAGTGCACCGAGGCGGCGACGACAGGGCCGATTTCCGGCGTGGCTTGCAGCGCGTCCACGGATGCGGCTCGCAGGCGATCCATGTCGCCGAACGCCTGCGCGAGGACCTGCGCCGCGCGTTCTCCCACATGGCGGATGCCGAGCGCGTGAATGACGCGCCAGAGATCGGCGGTGCGGCTGGCAGCGATCTGAGCCGCGAGATTGGTGCCGACTTTTCCGAGCTTCCGAGGGCGCGCGCGATCCGACGCCGGCTCGCGAGGCGCTACGACCAGTTGCTCGAGACGCTCGGCGGTCAGGCCGTAAAGGTCGGCCACCGTATGGACGAGGCCTTGCTCCAGGAGTTGGTCGACAATGGCGGAGCCCAGCCCTTCGATGTCCATCGCATGCCGCGACGCAAAGTGCTCGAGGCTCCGGCGAAGACGTGCAGGGCACGACGCGTTCTCGCACCGCCAGACGACTTCTTCTTCCGGCCGCACGAGTGTGCTCTGACACTCGGGACAGGTCGGCGGCATTTCCCACGGGTCAGGGCGGCCAGCGCGATCGGGATCCAGTACGCGCACGATCTTGGGAATGACATCCCCGCCCTTCTCGATCACGACGCGGTCGCCGGGCCGGACGTCCTTACGCCGCACTTCGTCCGCGTTGTGAAGGGTGGCCATCGCGATCGTGGAGCCCGCGAGGAAGACAGGATCGAGTTCGGCGACCGGGGTGACGGCACCAGTGCGCCCCACCTGGACATGAATCTGCCGCAGCGTGGTCTCTGCCTGTTGTGCCGGAAACTTGAACGCAATAGCCCAGCGCGGGAACTTGCTGGTGGCGCCGAGGCGCTCGCGTGCGGCCCGGTCGGCGACTTTGACGACGACGCCGTCTGTCTCGAAGGGCAGCGATTGGCGCTTGTCCCTCCACGCGTCGCAGAACGCCACGACCGCATCCATGCCGTCGCAGACGGCGTGGTGAGGTTCGACCGGGAGGCCCCACCTTTCCAGCGTAGCCAAGACGTCGGTTGGCGCCACATCTGCGCCCGCGATGTCATAGGTCCAGGCGCGGAGGGCGCGTGCCGCGACCTGCCGCGGATCCAGATTCCGCATCGTGCCAGCCGCCGCATTGCGGGGATTGGCGAACAGCGGTTCGGCGGCCTCCTCACGTTCGCGGTTCATGCGCTCGAATGACGTGCGGGGCAAGTACACTTCGCCGCGGATCTCCAGCCGAGACGGTGGCGCATCCCTGAGCGTGAGCGGAATGGATCGAATCGTCCGGACGTTGCTCGTGACGTCCTCGCCGCGGCTGCCATCGCCGCGAGTCGCCCCCCGAGTGAGACGTCCGTTCTCGTACGTCAGGGCGATGCTCAGGCCATCGATCTTGAGTTCTGCCACGTACGTGATCGGTCCGGCCGAATCCAGGCCGCGCCTCACGCGCTCGCCGAACTCACGCAACTCCTGTTCGTTGTACGCATTGTCGAGGCTGAGCATCTGCCGCAGGTGCTCGACAGTCGGAAAACCTTCTACCGGACGGCCGCCGACACGCTGAGTCGGTGAGTCAGGCGTCACCAGTTCCGGATGGTCCCGCTCCAGGGCCTGGAGATCCCGCATCAACGCGTCGAACTCCTGGTCAGAGATCTCGGGCGCGTCGAATACGTAGTAGCGCTCTTCGTGATGACGAATCAGATCGCGCAGAGCAGCGGCGCGGGCGCCAATCGAAGGCACGACTCAATTCGGAATGCGGAATGCGGAGTGCGGAATGGACTTCCGGACGTGAAGCACGTGAACTCCGAATCCGGCAATCCGAATTCCGGAATACCCTACCGGTCGCGTGTGAGGACGTATTCGGCGAGGGCGGAGAGCGCCTCGCGCTCGGGTGTTTCCGGGAACACGGACAAGTAGTCGCGCGCGGCCTCGCCGTACTGCATGGCGCGCCGGGTGGCGAACTCGAGCGCACCGCTCTCATCGAGGAGCCGGCACAACTCCGCCCACCGGTCGAGCGTCACCGTGCGTTCGCGAACAATCTCGGCGACGAGCTCGCGCGCCACCGGATCGCCTCCCTGCAGCAGCCGGATGACCGGCAGCGTGAGCTTGCCCTCGCGAAGGTCCCCGCCTACCGGCTTCCCGAGCGCCGCGGAGTCGCCAGTGAAGTCGAGCAGGTCGTCCATCAACTGGAACGCGATGCCGAGATGGAAGCCGTAGTCGCGCAGCGCGCGCAGCTGCTCGGGCGTCGCCGTTCCGAGCATCCCCCCGATCTGGGCACTGGCGCTGAAAAGGTATGCCGTCTTCCGGCGGATGATGTCGAAGTGCTCGTCTTCCGAGATGTCGATGTCGCCGTTCTTCGTCAGCTGATAGATCTCGCCTTCGATCATCCGCAGCGTTGCGTCGCAGAGCAGCCGGACGATGTCGAGGGAATCCTGGCTAAGGGCGAGCGACATCGCTTTGATGTAGAGGAAGTCGCCCAACAACACGGTGATGTCGTTGCCCCACTGCGAATGCACGGCCAAACGGCCGCGGCGGAGCTCCGAGTCGTCGATGATGTCGTCGTGGACGAGCGTGGCGGTGTGAATGAACTCGACAACTGCGGCGTGCAGCACGGCGCGGTCGCCGGTGTAGCCGCACAGCCGCGACACCATGAGCAGGACGGCAGGCCGGACCCGCTTTCCTCCGCTCGTCTGAATGTACTTACCGATGCGCGGAATGAGATCCACCTGCGACTGCAGGTGGCGTCCGAACTCGCGCTCGACCTTCTCGAGATCGCCGCGGATCGGCTCGAAAAGCCGGACCAGGTCGGCCGGCGTTCGTTGGATCGTCCGATTCAAAGCTCGTCAATCTGACCACAGGACGCGCAGGGTGTCAACGCGCGGCAGGGCCGTCCTCGCCGCAGAGCCGGACGAAATTGTCGGTGACGATCCGGGCGATTGCCTCGGGCGCCGACCCGCGGATCTCAGCCAGCTGCTCGGCGACGCGCGTGACCCACGCCGGCTCGTTGCGCTTGCCCCGAAATGGGACCGGAGCGAGGAACGGGCTGTCGGTCTCGGCGAGCAGCTGTGCGTCCGGTACGACGTGCACCGCATCACGTACGTTCTGTGCACGCGGAAAGGTCACGATGCCGGCGAATGACACGAAGAATCCGAGGGCGACGGCCCGCTCGGCCGCAGCCACCTCGCCGGTGAAGCAATGAAACACGCCGCGCACTCGGCCGGGCCGCTGCCGTTCGAGGATCGCGAAGGTATCGTCGTCAGCCTCCCGCGTGTGGATCACGACGGGGAGATCGCGATCGACGGCGAAGGCAATCTGCTCGGCGAACACGGCCTGCTGCACGTCTTTCGGAGAGTAGTCGTAGTGATAGTCGAGGCCGATCTCGCCGATGG
>JBKPMA010000124.1:0-18092 GCA_046731935.1 Acidobacteriota bacterium | reverse complement strand
CGTCTACAGCTTGCGGGTCGTTCGCCGACCCTGGATTTCAGCAGCATGCGATTCCGTGCCTTCGTCGCCGGCCTCGCCCTGATGGGCCTCTGGCTCTCGATTCTCTCCGCGGCCACGCCCCGGATGCCTGTCGGCGAGGTCCGTCCCGGTATGGTGGGCGTCGGCCGGACGGTTTTCGAAGGCGACAAGATCGAAGATTTCAAGGTTCACATCATTGGCGTCCTGCGGAACGTCATGGGTCCGAGCCGCAATCTGATCCTGGCTCGACTCGAGGGCGGCCCACTGGCGCAAACCGGGGTGATCGCCGGCATGAGCGGCAGCCCGGTCTACATCGACGGACGCCTCGTCGGCGCCGTCTCGTACTCCCTGGGCAACTTCTCGCGCGAGCCGATGGCCGGCATCACGCCCATCGACGAGATGATCGAGGCGACCGAGAACGGCGCTCCGCGCGCCGTGTCCGTGCGCGCGCAGCTCGACCTGCCGATTACGCCGGCCACGCTCGCGGCGACGCTGCAGTCGGCGTTTGCGGCGGTCCGCCCGTTCGCGGCATCGTCGGCGGACGTGCAGGTCATTTCGGCGGACGCCGGCAGCGCGATCGATTCACAGATCGGCCCGATGCTCCGGCCGATCGCCACGCCGATTGTGCTCGGCGGCTTCCGCGGTGATGTCGCCGACCTGGTCTCGTCGGCGTTTCGCGCCAGTAACTTCCTGCCGACCACCGGCGGCGCTCCTCATGCCGGAGAGGACACACCTGCGGCACGGAAGCTGGAGCCAGGCGATGCCGTTGGTGTCAGCCTGATCTCGGGTGACCTCGAGCTCGGAGCGACGGGCACGGTGACTCACGTGGAGAACGGGCGGGTCTACGCCTTCGGACATCCGTTCTACAACCTGGGCCCCACCGAGTTCCCGATGACCCGCGCGTACGTGCATGCGGTGCTCCCGAGCCTGATGTCCTCCTCGAAGCTGGCGACGATTGGCGATGCCATCGGGATGTTCCAGCAGGATCGCGCGACGGCCATCGCCGGCACACTGGGCACGCTACCCTCCACGCTGCCCATCACGATTGCGCTCGAGACCGGGCGCGGACCGTCGCGCACGTTTTCGTTCCGCGTCGTGCGCGACCAGTTGTTCACGCCGGTGCTCACCTACGTGACGATTCTCAATACGTTGAAATCGTACGAGCGGGAGTACGGGGCCGCGACGTTCTCGGTGAAGGGACGCGCGCTCGTTCGCAAGCACGGCGAGGTGGCCTTCGAAGACATGTTCTCGGGCGAATCGCCGTCGATTGGCGCGGCCAACTACATTGCCGGCCCGCTGAACTTCCTCCTGCGGAACGACTACGAGCCGGTCGAAATCGACGCACTCGACATCCAGATCACCTCGACCGAGGAACCTCGAACCGCCACAATCGAACGCGTGTGGCTCGATACCGTCAACGTGCGGCCGGGACGCACGGTGCCGTTGAAGGTCCTGATCCGCTCGTATCGCGGCGACGAAGTGACCAGAGAAGTGCCGCTCGCAATTCCCTCGAACGCCAGCGGGTCGTTGACCGTGATGGTCGCTGACGGTACGAGACTCTCCATGTGGGAGCAGCGCGAGGCCCGGCAGCCGCAGCACGTGCACGGCGTCGCGCAGATGGTGCGCGCGCTCAACGAAGCGCGAAAGAACAACCGCCTCTACGTGCGGCTCCTCAGCCCCGACGCGGGTGCGGTGGTGAGCGGGGAAAATCTTTCGTCGTTGCCGCCGTCGGTCCTCGCCGTCGTCGAAGCGGATCGGAATGGCGGCCAGTTCGTTCCACTCCGGAATGCGACGATTGGCGAGTGGGATATCCCGACCGACTACGCCTTGAGCGGTGCCCGCTTCCTGACAATTGACGTGCAGGGTGAGTGACACCCGTCTGACCTCCTCCTCCCGAGCCCCTATGCAGATTCGACAGTGGCGAGTCGTCGCGACCGCCTGCGTGCTCAGTGCGCTCACGGTCTCGCTCACGGCGGCTGGCGCGCGGTTCTGGCAAGTGTCAACCCAGGCCGACTTCCTCAAAGGCGACGTCCAGAATCTGTCGGTCGATCAATACGGCCGCCTGACCCTCGGCCCCGCGCTGACTCCGGTCGGCGAGAGTACGACACCTTTCCTGTGGACGCTGGTGCCGGCTGCCGACGGCGGCGTCTACGCAGGCTCCGGCAACGACGGCCAGGTGTTCCACTTCGCGCCAGACGGCACACGCACGGTCTTCTTCGATGCCGCCGAACTGGAAGTGCACGCGCTCGCGCCTGCGCCCGGCGGCGGACTGTTCATTGGCACCTCACCAGCCGGCAAGATCTACCGCGTAGACGCCAAGGGGCAGTCCACGGTGTATTTCGATCCCGAGGACAAATACATCTGGTCGTTGGCCGTGGACGCCGCGGGCGTGCTGTACGCGGCGACCGGTGAGAAGGGCCTGATCTACAAGATCACCGCCGAAGGCAAGGGCGACGTCTTCTACCGCACGAAGGCGACCCATGCCATCACGCTGCTCTTCGACAAGAACGGCGATCTGCTCGCCGGGACGGAATCGCCAGGCAAGGTCTTTCGGATCAAGAAGGACGGGACCGGGTTCGTGCTTCTCGATCCCGGGATCGACGAGATCAGCGCGCTCCGTCTGGATGCCGCCGGTACGGTCTACGCGGCCGCTCTCGCGGGCCGCGCCACCGGGACCAACCGTCCGAATCCCGTCGACCGCGACACGTCCGACACGACAACGACGGCGGTGCCGTCGGTCTCCACAGAGATCACATCGGTCACGATCGTGGATGTCAGCCCGGTCGGCGCCGGCGGCTCGGCGCCGTCCCGCGAAGACCGCCGCGGCAGCACGCGCGGCGCCGTCTATCGCATCCTGCCCGACGGTGCATCGGATGTCGTGTGGGAGTCGGGTGACGATGTGCCGTACGACCTCTTGCCGGAGGCGACCGGCTCACTCCTCGTCGCAACCGGCGCCAAGGGCAAACTGTACCGGCTCACCGGCGATCCGATCCGTGTGGCGCTCGTCGCCAGCGCCGACGCGCAACAGGTGACGTCGCTCTTGAACGATCTCAAAGGCAACATCTGGGTCGCATCGGCAAACCCGGGGAAGCTGTTCCGACTGTCGGGCAGTCAGGCGACCCGCGGGACCTTCACATCCGAAGTGCGCGACGCCGAGACCGTCGCCACGTGGGGCGCTCTCAGCTGGCGCGCTGCGAATCCGCCCTCTACGTCGGTCAAGCTGTATACGCGGTCGGGCAACACCGCCGTGCCCGACGACACCTGGAGCCCGTGGTCCGCACCGTACGCGCGCGCCGACGGTGAGTCGATTACGAGTCCCAAGGCCCGCTACCTCCAGTGGAAGGTCGATCTGACAGGCACGGGCACGGTGTCGCCGATTGTGACCTCGGTGACGGCCGCCTATCTGCAGCGCAACCTTCGGCCACAGGTGACATCAATCACGATTCATCCCCCAGGAGCCGTGTTCCAGAAGCCGTTCTCGACGGGCGAGGCGGAGATCGCGGGCTTCGACGCGTCACCCTCCGACCGCAAGCCACCTGCGGCAGCAGGATCGTCCGCTACTGCGGGTGCAACCGCGACGCCGCCGCTCGGGAGGCGCGGGTACCAAAAGGGACTGCAGACGATCATCTGGAAGGCTGACGACGACAACGACGACGAGCTCGCGTACGACGTTCTGTATCGCCGCGAGGGTGAGATCACGTGGAAGCCGCTCAAACGCGGCGTCACGGATCCCATCTTCGTGTGGGACACGACGTCGGTTCCCAACGGCACCTACGTCGTCAAGATTGTCGCGTCGGATGCGCCGGGTAATCCGCCGGGGTCGGCGCTCAGCGGCGAGAGGGAAAGCCGTGCCTTCGATATCGACAACACGCCGCCGACCATCACGGTCACGGGTGTGCGTCGAGACGGCGCGAAGGCCATCGTCGCCTTCACGGTGAAGGACGAGTTCTCGGCCGTACAACGCGTCGAATACTCCATCGACGCGGAGCGGTGGCGTCCCATCTACCCACTGGACGGCATTGCCGATTCGCCGACCGAGAACTTCGAGCTGGTTGTCGACGCAGAGACCGCCGACAAAGCGATTGTTCTGCGCGCCACCGACACGATGAACAACGTGGCGACGGCGCGTGCGAACACGCCGGCTCCCGTCACGGCACCTGCGAAGTAATTGGTCGCGACGCCTCCGCGATCAGGCGGTGGCAGTGGAGGGCGCCGGCTCCTTCGAACTGACAGGGACCGTCGTCGAATGCGGGAGCGGCGAGTCGGTTCTCAACCGGCGGATGGGTGCGCGCGGCAGAATCACCGGAGCTCCATCCCGCCCGATGACGGTCGTGTGCGCCATCAACCACACGACGTTCACGGCGACGGGTGATCCGCCGGCGCGGGCCGGCTCGAATCGCGTCTGCGTCGCGGCATCGAGCAGGTCGAGCAGGGCCTGATCCTTTGGATCGAGCAGGGTGGACGTCGGCAGCAGTGCCACGTCGCGCACCAGCCCTTCGCGAGTCACCACGGCCGACACCGCCAGCCAGCCCTCACTGGGCTTGAGCAGCGGCGACGGCATCAGCGCGTCGGGATCCGCGCGCGGCAGCACAATGCGTCCGTCCAGCGTCACCGGATTCCGATTCGATCCTGGGTCGCCCAGCGCACCAATCACCGCGGAGAGCGACGAAGGCGCTTCGCGCAGGCTCATGCGCATGACGCCGAGCAGCGCCAGCAGACAGACAAGTGTCGCCATCGTGGCGGCGCCGCCCACCCACAGCAGATGGCCGTCGTTGAAATCGAGGAGCCGACGCGCCGTCGATCGTTGGGGCTGTTCGGCCTGGACCCGAGCCACGACGCGTGCGTGCAGGCTGCCGACCGACTCGCGCAGGCCTTCGACGCGCGAGACCGACGACTGGCGCACGAGGTCACCGAGCATTCCAAGAACGTCCGCTTCCACCGTGCAGGCCTGGCACGACGCGAGATGCTGACGGATAACCATCCGGCGCGGAACGTCGACCTCACCATCGCGATAGGCGGCGAGATCCTTCCGCACCTGGGCGCAGGAGATTGTTTTCATGCCGAGACTCCGTGCAGCGACGTTCGCAGAGCGCGCCGCGCGCGGGTCAGACGGGCCTTGACGGTGCCCAGGGTCACACCGAGCGAATACGCGATGTCTTCATAGCTCAAGCCATCGACCTCGCGAAGCACGATGGCGGTCCGTTCATCGAACGGGAGCGCCTCGAGCGCAGACCACAGGGACTCGGCGAGCTGCTTGCGATCGAGCTCACGATCAGGACCGGTCCCGTCCTGGTCGGCCATCTCGCCATGCGTCGCGATGTGCTCGTCGAGCGACACTTGCTGCCGGCGATACCGCCGCCTCCACCACCGCTGGCGGTTCCTGGCCTGATTCACGACGATCCGGAAGATCCAGGTACGGAGGGCGGACTGACCGCGGAAGCGATGGATGGTTCGGAAGACGCGCAGGAAGACTTCCTGCGACACGTCCAGCGCTTCTTCGCGGTCGCCGAGCAGATTGAGCGCGAGCTGGAACACCATCCGCTCGTGCTCGACGACGAGTTCGGCACATGCCGCTTCGTCGCCGGCGGCGCAGCGCTCGATGAGCGCCGCTTCACGCCCACCCAGCTCCGTCCAGGTTTCTACGCGTACTGGCTTGAGCACCAGGTTCTCGCCCACCTGCTGCCTCCACTGTAGCACTGCCCGGCCTGCCGATCAGAACCCTTGGTACTAGCTTAGACCCCGGTCCCCGGAAAAAGGCTCGCTCTGCTAGGATGGGGTCCGGCTGCCATGAAACGGCCGCTTCTCGTCATTCTGCTGGCTGCGGTGGTCGGTTTAGGGGGAATCGTGGCCTGGACGGCCGTCTCCCGGGACCGCGAATATCGCCGTCTGATCGCCGCCGGAGACGCGGCCCTGGCCGGCGACCAGGCCTTTCAGGCCATCGAGGCGTTCAGCGGCGCGATCGCCCTGAACCACGACTCAATGCTGGCCTACCTCCGGCGGGGCGAGACCTATCGCCGGCTGGGAGACCTCAAGGCCGCCCTCCGGGACCTCCGGCGGGCATCTGAGCTCGACCCCACGGCGACACGGCCTCTCGAGCGGCTTGGGGACGTCCTGGCGGCACAGGAACGGCACGCTCGTGCGGCCGAGCGCTACGAAGCCTACGTCCGCATCGACGACCGATCGCCCCGCGTCTTGTACAAGCTGGGCCTCGCGCGCTTCCAGGCCGGCGAAGCCAAGGCTGCGGTGCCCGCTCTTCGCCAGGCGGTGCGCCTCGACGATCGCTTCTCCGAAGCCTGGTATCTGCTGGGGCTGTGCCTGCAGGACCAGCGGCAGACCAACGATGCCGCATTCGCGTTTCAGCGGGCCGCGCAAGTCGCGCCCGGGTTCGCCGAGCCGAGGGAGGCGCTCGCGGCGCTGTATCGGCGGCAGAACCGTGCGACGGAGCGCATCGATCAGCTGGAGGCGCTGGTCGCGCTCGATCCCGGACGAATCGATCGGCAGCTCGCGCTTGGCCTGGCGCACGCGGACGCCGGCCGTCCCGACCTCGCCGTGATCACGCTCGGACGCGCCTCCGAACGTCATCCTGACAACATGGCAATTTACACGGCGCTCGCCGCCGTGTGGCTCCAGCAGGCAGAGGTCCACGACGATCACGCGGCCCTGGCCAAGGCGCTCGAGGCTACGGCGACGATTGTGTCGCACGGCGTTCCGACGTCGCAGGACCTGCTGTTGCGCGGCCGCGCACTCGCGGCATCGGGCGATCTCGAAGGGGCCGTTCGCGTGCTGCGCGATGCGGCCGTTCGCATACCGGTCGCGCCGCCCGCCTTCGAGCAGCTGGCGAACTGTACGGCGCGGCTCGGCAACTTCGCCGAAGCGCGCGAGGCGTTCGGCCGCTACCTGGCATTCCTCAACGACGATCGCAAGGAAGCCGAGACGCTGGCGAAAATGGCGGACCTCTCCGTTCGCCTCCGGGAGCACGCCGACGCGGTCCGGTGGCAGACCGCCGCCGTCGAACACGCCCCGCACGATCAGGCGCTGCAGGAGCGGCTCGAGGAGCTACGGGCGGAAAAACAGTAGGTAAAGCGCCCGAGCTCAATCCGCACTTCGACGCGCGCATACCGAACTACGGGATCTCGATTTTCAGCCTGCTTATCAGTTTTGCGAGGCCCTGGCGCGTCACGCCGAGCTCCGCCGCGGCGCGTCCCCTATGACCGCCCGCTCTGGCGAGGGCCGCCCGCACGAACCGCTCCTCGAAGCGTCTCCGGGCATCGTCGAGCGTCACCGCGTGATCGTCGATTGCCGCGCGGGCGATGGACGCCGGAAGACCTGACGGGCCGACCGTGCCCCTTCGGGGCGCGGTGACGGCCAGCACCGCCATCACGTTCTGGAGCTCACGCACGTTCCCGGGCCAGTCGTACCGGCTCAACGCCGCCAATGTGCGGTCCGACAGCGTAGCCCTCGTACCGACGTGGTCGGCGGCCCGCTTCCACAGCGCTCTCGCGAGCAAGGGCACGTCCTCTGCGCGCTCCCGGAGCGGCGGCACGACGATGCGCAACACGTCGAGCCGGTAGAACAGATCGCGGCGAAACCGTCCGTTCTCGACCTCGACGTCGAGCGCCCGGTTCGTCGCTGTCACGATGCGGACGTCGATGCGTCGGAATCCGGATTCGCCGATGCGGCGCACTTCGCTTTCCTGCAAGACGCGCAACAACTTGGCCTGGCCTCTTGGAGAGAGCTCTCCGACTTCGTCGAGAAAGAGCACGCCCCCGTCCGCCTCTTCGAAGAGACCGCGGCGGTCGGCTACGGCGCCGGTAAACGCGCCGCGCACGTGACCGAACAACTCGGCTTCGAGGAGGTCGTCGGGAAGTGCCGCGCAGTTGACCGCGCAGAATGGACGTCCGCGCCGGCCGCTGGCTCGATGCAGCGCGCGCGCCACCAGCTCCTTCCCTACGCCGCTCTCGCCGTGCACGAGCACGGGAAAAGGCGCGTCGGCGGCTTGCGCGATCGCGCGGCGTACGCGCTCGATGGCGTCACTGGTTCCCAGCAGGTCCGGATCGATCCCCACCGCTGGCGCCGATGGCGTGAGGCTCTCGACGAATGCGCGAAGGCAGGGCGACACGGCAGCGGCAGCCGCGGAGAGGAGATCACGCGAGCGGGCCTCGTCGACGTCGGCGCCCGGAAGCCAACGGCAGCCGAGCGCTCCGACCAGTCCGCCTCCGTGCCGTACCGGGACTGCGCTCTCGGTGCCGTAGTCAATCGACTCGCGCTGCAGCACGACTCCGCTCTCCGCTACTCGCCTGGTGGAGGCGAGCAGCACGCTCGGAACGTCTGGCGCGCTCACGACCGCCGGCGTCGCACCGGGTGAGGCGATGGACACCACTGCCGCAGACAACCGCGTGCGCAGCAGCGACGCCACTTGCAGGAGCGCGCGGGCTGGATCGTCGCCATCCTGCGACACACGTAGTACCTCGAGTACGTCCTCCAGCATCGCAA
The DNA here is from genome assembly GCA_046731935.1 of Acidobacteriota bacterium. Lineage (GTDB taxonomy): Bacteria > Acidobacteriota > Vicinamibacteria > Vicinamibacterales > JAENWD01 > CAVUPP01. The sequence goes on along the minus strand of JBKPMA010000124.1, from coordinate 9,581 downwards.
ACCTCACTGACGGACTGGTGCTGCGGGCCCTGGGCGCCGTGTCGGGATTCACGAGTCCGCGGCGGCGTAGCTGTGACAGCGCTGTCAGATCGGTGCGGCCCTCGGCTGTCGCCCTCGCGAGCGCAACGCGCACGGCGAGCAGCGGCGGCAGCGGCCGCCCTTCTGTGTGTCGAAGGGACCGCGCTAAATCCCGTGCGCGCGGCGCGTCGCCCATAGCAGCGAGCGCTTCCACCGCGGCGCATCGCACTCGAATGGCGTCGAGCGGCCGTGAGGCTTCCCGCGCGCGACGAATCGCGTCGTCGATCTGGCCGGTGAGCGTCTTCACATCGCCAAGTGCCGCCAGCCACCGCACACGTATCGAGGCGGCGATGAGCTGCACCGCCGGCGTGCGAGAGGCTGGAAGCTGCTCCAAGGCCCGGATGCTCGCGCTCGCCGCGGCGGGCAGGCCGCGAGCCACATGGATGCGAACGGCGGCTCCGTGCTCGAGCATTAGCAGTAGCTGGGGGTCGATGCCCGAGCTCCATGCGGTTCGCGCACGCTGTTCCGATTCAACGAGCGGTGTGGACGGATCGCATGCCATGCTGGCCGCCATGTCCGCTTGCCCACGCCAACATAGCGTTCGCACGAGCGCGGCCGCCGCGGCGCGTCTGACCTGAGCGTAACCGCCAACCTCCGCTGCGGCCATGCAACTCCGCAGAATGGCCTCGCTTCTCTCCGCGTCGAGACGATCGAGTGCCGTGCGCCCGAGCCACACGAGTGCCATCAGCGCGCGTTCGGGATCGCCTCCACGCTCCGCAATCGCGCGCGCACGCTCCGCCAGTGACGACGACTCCTCGACATGACCGCGATGCCAGATTCGAACCGCGCATGCCAGCATCGCGTCGGACGCAGGCCCTGGCTGCCCGCGCCGCTCGAACATCGCCGCGGACCTGCGCAGCGCACGCTCCGCTTCTGCATGCCGGCCTCGGCTCGCGAGTGCCTCGGCTTCGTCGAGTGCGGACAGGTCCGCACAACGCGCTTCGCGCACGCGATCCGCAGTGGCGAATGTGGGCATTACGTTGACGTGCGGCTGATGCCAAAGCGCAGATGCGAAGGCCGCGGGCCGCCCGCCGCTTTGAACCGCACATCGCCGGACGATCCAGCGCGCGTGTGGACGAACGACCGCGTTCACGAGCGTGTCGCATGAGTACGGCGTCCACGGCAGCGCGCGGGCAACCGTTCCCGGGGAGACGAGGCGCACCACGAGACGAGGACGATGACTGACTCCGAGGCGGACGAGACTGCCCGCGAGCACCGGATCGCCGCGGCTTGAGCGCCGGCCGTCGTGCAGGACTGCGACGTGCCGTTCGCGCAACACGTCGGGCCACGCGGCGGTGAGTCGATCCATGCCGTCGACCGCCGGCGTGCAGAGCGGCACCCACCCAGCCAGCCGCGCCGCGCGCGCGACATATCGAAGCAATGTGCGGCCGCCCCCGCCTTCGGGAACTTCGATCGCCACCGATGTCACGCCGGCAGCCGGCTCCTCACGGAGCACCTCGGCCATGCACGCCGCGATCCGCGGCGTCTGCAGGCGCAGCCCCATCACCTCCGCCGGTTTGGGCTCTCCCGATTTGGGGTCGGGATGGATTTCGTTTTCTGCATCGGGCGGATCGGACGGACCAGGCAATATCAGACAGGAGCCCGTACCCGTGTCGGTCACGACGGTCGTTGGTGGAACGGCCACCGCTTCGAAGAAGCGCGCAACAGCCGCTCGCCGGTGCTGTCGGATACGCGAGCTCGCGCCTCGACCGGATATCACGGGAACGGCATAGGCCTCGAAGCGCCATCCGTTCGACCATTCGCCGTAGTCGAGACAGGACGCCAGCCAGGGGTGCCAGATGGACGTCAGCGTCGCGCACCGGTCCGCCCATGCGAGCTGAGCGGCACCGTCGGCCATGAGCTCGATGCGTAACCAGACGTTCGAGCCGGTGGCGAGATCGAAGGCGTGGCTGGATCCGTCCGTGAGAAACCGTTCTGCAAGGAGGCGCATCGGCACGCGGCGCGCAGGCTGCAATCGCTCCGCCGTAGCGGCGCGCGACCCGTTCGCGACGCGCCGCACGCAGATCGATACGCAATTTCCGGCACTCGCCGCCGCCGGACCTGCCGCGCGCAGTGACCGGCGCAGGACGGCCGCGCAGAAACTTCGTATTAGAATTGCGATGGATGCTGCGATTCCTCACGGCCGGTGAGTCCCACGGCCAGGCGCTCGTCGCGATTCTCGAGGGGATGCCCTCCGGTCTGACGGTCGACGAGCAGGTGATTACCACCCAGCTCACGCGTCGCCAGGGCGGCTACGGCCGCGGCCGCCGCATGGCCATCGAAGCCGATCGGGCCCAGATCATCGCCGGCATCCGCCGCGGACAGACGACCGGCGCCCCCATCGCCCTGCAGATTGCCAACAAGGATTGGCCCAACTGGCAGAAGACCATGCACGTGGGGCCCGAGGCGCCGCCGGATGCCACCGGTGCGAACCGTGCGCCGGTCACTCGTCCGCGCCCCGGACACGCGGACCTCGCCGGTGCGCTCAAGTACGACCTCGACGACATGCGCGACGTGCTCGAGCGCGCCAGTGCGCGCGAGACGGCCGCACGCGTCGCCGTCGCGGCGATCGCCAGGCAGCTGCTGTCGCACTTCAACATCGATGTCGTGAGTCACGTCGTGACGATTGGCGGCGTCGGACTGCCGGAGTCGCTTGCGGTTCCGGTCACCGCGGTGCGCGCCATTCCAGGCGATTCCCCGCTCCGGTGTGTCGATCCCGCCACCGAGCAGCAGATGATTGCCGCCATCGACGCGGCACGCGAGGCGGGCGACACGTTGGGCGGCGCGTTCGAAGTCATCGCGGCCGGGCTCCCCGTGGGTCTCGGCAGCCACGTGCAGTGGGATCGGAAGCTGGATGGCCGGCTCGCGCAGGCGATCATGTCCATTCCCGCGATCAAGGCTGTCGGCATCGGTAAAGGGCCAGGGGTCGCCATGCTGCCCGGCTCCCGCATCCACGACGAGATCGTGCCGATCGTTCCGCACGGCGCGACCGGCCACGAGGCCCTCGGTGTGGCACGGCTCACCAACAACGCCGGCGGCCTCGAAGGTGGCGTCACCAACGGCGAGGAACTCCGCATCACCGGCTTCATGAAGCCAATCGCCACGCTGATGCAGCCGCTTCGCTCCGTAGACATGGCGACGCTCGAGCCGTCCGCAGCCGCCATCGAACGAAGCGATGTCTGCGCCGTCACGGCGGCAGCCGTCGTGGGAGAAGCGATGGTGGCGCTGACCCTCGCTGATGCGTTCCTCGACAAGTTCGGCGGCGATTCGCTCGCGGAAATCGAACACAACTACGCCGCCTACAACCGCGACGTTCGCGCGCGGTTCGAGGTCTCCTCCCGGCCCTGACCACCCGGCCGGCATGATTCGCCCGATCGTCAAGTACGGCATCGACGTTCTGCAGCGCGCAGCGCAGCCTGTCGACGCGATCACTCCCGAGATCCACGAGCTGATCGATGACATGGTCGCCACGATGTACGCCGCGCCTGGTGTGGGACTGGCGGCGCCACAGATCGGTGTGCCGCTCCGCATCTTCGTCGTGGACGTGACGGTTGGTCAGCGTGCGGGCTCGCTCCTGACATTCATCAACCCGGAGTTCGTCAGCCGCGATGGCATGCAGCTCGAAGAAGAAGGCTGTCTCTCAGTGCCTGGGTTCACCGCGACCGTGGCGCGGCCGGCGCGTGCGGTCATCAAGGGCCTGAACCGTGAGGGCGTGGAGTCTGTCATTGAAGGCACCGGACTGCTCGCGCGCGCGTTTCAGCACGAGATGGATCATCTGGACGGTACGCTGTTCATCGATCGCCTGCGCGGGATTCAACGCGACGTCATCGTCCGCAAGATCCGCAAGATGAAGCGTACTGGTGAGTGGCCATGACTGCACCGCTCCGGATCGTGTTCTTTGGGACGCCAGCCTTTGCCGTCCCGACGCTCGAGGCATTGTTGGCGTCTCGGCATCCAGTCGTCGGCGTGGTCACGCAGCCCGATCGGCCGCGCGGCCGCGGTCAGAAACCGTCTTCCGCCCCGATCAAAGCACTCGCCGAAACGCGGGGACTTCCCATCCTGCAACCCGATCGCTTGAAGGATCCGGCGTTTCTTGCGGCATTCACCCGGTGGAATGCCGCGCTCGGTGTGGTGGCGGCGTACGGCCGCATCATTCCCGAGGTCGTGATCAACACGCCGCCACGAGGACTCATCAACGTGCACGCGTCCCTGCTGCCCCGCTACCGCGGTGCGGCACCCGTACAACGCGCAGTGCTCAATGGCGATGCTGAGACAGGCGTGACGATCATGCGGATCGTGAAAGAGCTGGACGCCGGGGCTATGTTCGCGTCGGTCGTCAGGCCCATCGATCCGGATGCAACCAGCGGGGACGTCGAGGACGACCTCGCTGTAGCGGGCGCCCGCCTGCTCGTGGACGTGATCGACGACATCGCAGCAGGCGCCGCTCGCGAGATGCCGCAGGATGCCGCAGCCGCGACCTACGCCGCGAAAATCACCCGCGACGAGAGCCCGATCGACTGGACCCGGCCCGCGAGTGCGCTACACAATCAGGTGCGCGGTCTCATGCCCTGGCCTCGGGCCTCGGCGATGCTCGACGGCCACCGCCTCATTCTGCTGCGAACGACGCCGGAGCCTGGATCGGGAGAACGCCCCGGTGTTGTCGTCGAGGCAGAAGGCGATCGTCTGCGTGTCGCCACGGGAGACGGCATCCTGCGCATTCTGGAGATCCAGCCCGAAGGACGCCGGGCGTTGACCGCTCGCGAGTTCCTTGCCGGCCATCGCATCAATCCTGGCACCAGCCTCCGATGATCGCTCCAGCTCGCCGAGCGGCGCTGGAGGTCCTGACCACGGTTGTCGCCGACAACGCCGATCTGCCGGAGGCCATCGCGCGAGTGCGCCCGACGCTCGACGACGAACGGGACCGCGCGTTGCTCGTCGAGCTCACCACGGGAACGCTCCGCTGGCTGGCCGAAATCGATTTCGTGTTGGTTGCCGCGTCGAATCGTCCGCTCGCCGGACTCGACGCGGTGGTCCGCGACATCCTGCGTCTGGGTGTCTACCAGTTGCTGCATCTCGATCGCGTGCCGGCGGCTGCCGTTGTCGACGATGCGGTGAGCATGGTACGAGCAGCGAAGAAGGCGAGTGCCGCAGGATTCGCCAACGCGGTGCTGCGACGCATCAGTCGTTCCCGTCGCGCGCTCGGCCTGCCGCCTCGCCCCGTCGCGCTCGGCGCCGACGAGGCAACGCTCGCATATCTGAGCACGACGCTCTCGCACCCACGCTGGCTGGTCGAGCGGTGGGTGGCCCGGTTCGGCCCTGACCAGACCGAGCGGTGGCTGCAGTTCAACAATGCGCCGGCTCCACTGACGCTCCGTGCGCACGCGCCCGCCATGGACCGCGCGCAGGTCGCGGAGCTGCTGCGCGACGCAGGCGTCGAGACGCAGCCGACACGCTACGCACCGGACGGGTTGACAATCGTCGCCGGACAACCGCGCGCGCTGTCGCACGCTCGCCAGTTCGTGTTGCAGGACGAGACGTCGCAACTCGTCGGACTCCTGGCCACGGGGACGAACGCGGCTCGCGCATTGGATGCCTGTGCGGCTCCCGGCGGCAAGACGCTGATCATGCGCGCCGGGCTCGCAGCAGGAACGCTGCTGGTTGCCGCGGACGTGCGTCCTCGCAGAATCCGCCTTCTGCGCGAGACCCTCGCAGCCTCGGGCGCAATGGACGTGGCGGTCGTCCAGATGGACCTGCGAGATCCGCTGCCGTTCGCGCCGGTGTTCGACATGGTGCTGGTAGACGCGCCGTGTTCCGGGCTGGGGATCCTGCGGCGCGACCCGGATATCAAATGGCGGCGCCGGGTGGACGATCTCGATGGCTTGGCCGCGAGCCAGCGCCGGATGCTCCGTCACGCCGCCGCCGTTGTCGCGCCGGGCGGCAGGCTGGTCTATAGCACCTGCTCGAGCGAGCCCGAGGAAAATGAAGCCGTCGTGGAGTCGCTCGTCGCCGACTCGACGTTTTCGGTCGTGGGGGCTTCTGACGTTCGTCAGCTACTCCCAGCCGCAGCGCATCCGCTGGTGGACGACCGCGGATACTTCCAGACCTGGCCCTGGCGGGACGGTCTCGAGGCGTTTTTCGGGGCGGTCCTGCAGCAGGTCCGTTGAGATCGCGCCTGCCCGTTGCCAGCTGTTGTCTTGCCCGCAACCTGTAGTACATTCTTAGGTTGCATGCCACTGGGAACGCGCGTCCTGGGCGCGGGCAAGGTGCTCTTGCTGTTGGGAGCCCTGGTCGCCACCTACGTGCTGTTCGCGGCGGCGGCGATGCGTGTCGGCATCCGCGCACGTGAAGTGCAGGTGCCAGACGTGAGCGGGCGGACGGTGCGCGACGCGGCGACCATGCTGGCGGACCTGGGCTTGACGCTGCGCGTGGACGAGAACCGTCGCGTCGATCCGAAAGTGCCGGCTGGTCAGATCCTGCAGCAGGACCCGTTGGCGGGCGTGACCGCCAGGCGCCCTCGCAGCGTCAAGGTCTGGGTGAGTCTCGGCAAGGACGCGGCAACAATCCCCGATCTCACAGGTCAGACCGAGCGCACCGCCGAAGTGCGCGTGCGCCAGGATGGTCTCGTGCTCGCCTCGGTGACCGAGATTCAGTCGGCGGACTATCAGCCGGATACGGTCGTGGCGCAGGCGCCCGCTCCCGGCACACGCGGCGATACCGTGTCGATTCTGGTGAATCGCGGCGCCCGGAGTACGACCTACGTGATGCCCGACTTGATTGGCGTGGACGGCGAGCGTTCGGCGGACTACCTGCGCGGACGAGGATTCCGCGTGGCTGTCGTGAGCAGTCATCCGTACCCGGGTCTGCCTGCCGGTGTCGTGATCAAACAGACACCGGTCGGGGGATTCCAGATTGCGCCGGGCGAAGCCATTTCGCTGGAGGTCAGCCGCTGATGCGTTCGGTGCGCGTTGCGCCTTCGGTGCTGTCGGCGGACTTCGCGCGCCTCGGCGAGCAGGTGCAGGCCGTGGTCCGCGGCGGCGCGGATCTCATTCACGTGGATGTCATGGACGGGCACTTCGTGCCCAATCTCACGCTCGGTCCCGCGATCGCGCGGGCGATTGCGCGCGTGGCCACGGTCCCCATCGACGTGCACCTCATGATTACGGATCCGGACCGCTATCTCGAGGCGTTCGTGGATGCGGGCGCGAAGATGATCACGGTCCATGTCGAAGTCCTGCCGCATCTTCACCGCACGCTGCAGGCCATCAAGCGTCTCGGATGCCGCGCCGGTGTCGCGCTCAATCCGTCGACGCCGCCGGGCGTGTTGAGTGAAGTGGCGGCCGACCTCGACCACGTGCTGGTCATGTCGGTGAACCCGGGGTTCGGCGGACAGGCTTTTATCCCACGCAGTGAGTCTAAAGTCAGGGCTGTCCGGGCCCTTTTGGACGGCGCTGGTAACGGCGCGCCGGTCGAGATCGACGGCGGGATCGATAGGGTGACGGGGCCCCTCGTCGTCGCCGCCGGCGCTGACATTCTGGTCGCGGGCGCGGCCATTTTCGGCGAGCCCGATCCCGAAGCAGCGGTGCGCGCGTTGCGGTCGGCTGTGGAAGCGGCCGTCTGAGTGGGCACGAGTCAGGAGTCGGTCGCGCGGGTCCGCGTCCGCTACGCCGAAACCGACCAGATGAACGTGGTCTACTACGCGAACTACTTCGTGTGGTTTGAAGTGGGCCGCACCGAGCTGTTACGCGGGCTCGGATGGAGCTATCGCGAGATGGAGGCCGAAGGATTCAGCCTGCCCGTGATCGAGGCACGGTGCGAGTATCTGCGGCCGGCCCGCTACGACGACGAGCTCCAGATCACGACGACAGGCACGCTGGTGTCGCCCGTGCGGCTGGTGTTCGATTACACGATCGATCGCGGCACGGATCGGATCGTGACTGGACGCACGGCTCACGCATCGCTCGATCCTCGAGGCAAACCGGTACGGCTGCCGGAACGGGTCAGGACCTTCTTCGCATGAAAGCGCTCGTCACGGGAGTCGCGGGATTCATCGGTTCGCATCTGAGTAGCACGCTGCTCGACCGCGGCGTGCCCGTCACGGGGGTCGACTGCTTCACCGACTACTACCCTCGCGCGATCAAGCAGGCGAACCTCGACGTGGTGCTCAACCGTCCGGGATTCCGTTTCGTCGAGGCGTCAATCCAAGCCGCGGATCTCTCCTCGCTGCTCGACGGCGTGACGCACGTCTATCACCTCGCCGCGCAGGCAGGGGTCCGGCGCAGCTGGGGCACAGACTTCCAGATCTACACCGTCAACAACATCGACGCCACGCAGCGACTTCTCGAAGCCTGCGTGGGGCGTCCGATCGAGCGCTTCGTCCACGCCTCGAGCTCCTCTGTCTACGGCGATGCGGCCACCATTCCCATGCGTGAGGACGCACTGCCCCGTCCGCTCTCGCCGTACGGTGTGACCAAGCTGGCCGCGGAACAACTCGGTTATCTCTACGAAGCCAACTTCGGTGTGCCAGCCGTGGCCATGCGCTACTTCACCGTCTACGGACCGCGCCAGCGCCCCGATATGGCGTTTTACAAGTTCATTGCCGCTGCGCTCCGAGACGAGACGATCACCATCTTCGGCGATGGAAAGCAGACGCGTGACTTCACGTTCGTGGCCGACGCGGTTTCGGCGACGCTGGCAGCCGGCGAGCGCGGTGTGCCAGGGCGTGCCTACAACGTGGGTGGCGGCTCACGCGTGAGCGTGAACGACGTGCTCGACCTGATCGGGACCGTCACGGGCCGCCGATTACGCGTGGAATACCGCGCCGAAGAAAAGGGCGATATGCGCGACACGTTCGCCGACACGACGCTGGCGCAGCGTGATCTCGGATTTGCTCCCACGGTTTCACTCGCTGAGGGCCTCGCGGCCGAGGCTCGTTGGCTGGCTTCCACTTCCGTCACTGCATGACCGCACACCCGCATCATCGCCGCTGGCTCGCCCTCCTGCTCCTCTGCGCCGCAATCGTCGCTGCGTCGTGCGGCGGCAAGGACAAGGACATCGTCACGAAAACCGGCGGCGAGGCCGACAAATTCCTGTTCGAGAAGGGCACGGCTGCTCTCGACAAACACCGATGGTTTAGCGCGCGCGAGTACTTTTCGCGGCTCGTGGACAACTATCCGCAGAGCCCGTACCGGCCCGACGCAAAGCTGGGTGTCGGCGACACATACCTGGGAGAAGGCTCCTCCGAGTCGTACGTACTGGCCGAGAACGAGTTCAAGGAGTTCCTGCAGTTCTATCCGACGAACCAGCGCGCCGATTACGCGCAGTACAAACTGGGGATGGCGCACTTCTACCAGATGCACAAGCCCGGCCGCGATCAGTCGCAGACTCGCATGGCCGTCCGCGAGCTTGAGACCTTCGTCGTCAAGTATCCGAACAGCAGTCTGATGCCTGAAGTGCAGGGCAAGCTGCGCGAGGCGAAGGATCGGGTGGGAACCTCGGATTATCAG